>JAYGEJ010000032.1:0-8958 GCA_046582425.1 Alphaproteobacteria bacterium | reverse complement strand
TTAATTATACTAAGGAATTTTCTGACAAAGTAGCAATTATAACTGGAGCTGGAAGTGGTATTGGCAAAGAAACAGCAAAAAGAATGATTGATAATGGTGCTAAGGTAGCGCTATGGGATTACAATGAAGATACATTAAACAAAATACAAAAAGAATTGGGAGAAAATTCTCTATCAGTTTTAGTTGATGTTTCTAATGAGAATTCTGTGAAAGAAGCTGCAAATAAAGTTAGAAATACTTTAGGAAAACCATCTATTCTAGTAAATTGTGCAGGTGTTGCAGGTGTAAATGCTACTATAGAAAATACAGATCCAGATGAGTGGAGAAGAGTAATAAATATTAATTTAAATGGAACTTTTCTCTGCTGCAAAGAAGTTATTAATGATATGGTACAAAATAAATATGGACGTATAGTTAATATAGCATCTGTAGCAGGAAAAGAAGGAAACCCAAATGCTGCTCATTACAGTGCTTCTAAATCTGGAGTAATAACTTTTACTAGGTCTCTTGGAAAAGAACTTGCAGAAACTGGCGTATTAGTAAACTGTATTACACCTGCAGTTATTGAAACTGAGATGTTATCTCAAGTAAGCGATGAACATAAAGCATATATGATATCAAAAATTCCAATGGGAAGAATGGGATTACCTAGTGAAGTAGCAGCTCTTATTTGCTGGTTAAGCTCTAATGAATGTTCATATAGTACAGCTGCTGCATTTGACTTATCAGGAGGAAGATCTACTTATTAAACTAGAATCTATAAAAATTTTGCATTATAATATATTATGTAGTAGTAAAGCTATATAAATATATTTACTTTGGGGCATTAAAATGGACAAAATTATAAAAAAAATACTAATGATTACTATTATGGGTACAATGATAGTTGGTCTATCTGCTTGTCAAAATACGCAAATGGCATCTAAAGAAGCTGTTAGTGCAACAGGATCTTCTGAACAAATGCAAGATGACTCAATTGCAGCAGCTCAAGCTTCAGCTGATGCAGCAAATACAAGAGCTAACGAAGCTTTTCAAGCTGCACAAACTGCAAGAAGAGTTGCAGAGCGAGGTGTAGAAATGGCAAATCAAAATCAAGCCGCTCTAAGAGCTCTTAATGATAAAATAGATAGAATGTTTGAGACTATTTCTCGCAAATAATAATATGCTTTCATTACCTAAAAGGCCTTAACTTATTAGGGCCTTTTTTTATTTTGATATCATAACTTCGGTGGGTATACCTCTTGCAAGTTTTACTGCACTTTTGACTTTTTCCCAATCAACTTTTGTTATATCCAAGCCTGCTGCCTTTTGCATTACTTCATATGCCTGAGGATATAAATCGGTATTTCTAATTACTTCTTTTTCTTCTTTATTAGTTACGTAATCAGGTAAAACATGCACTTCTATATAAAGCTTGTTATTTTTCCAACCTGCTTTAATTGATTGATTGACTATATTTACTTTTGTTCCTTCATTAACTAAATCATAAAGAATTTCAATATCTTCTGGATATAATCTGATACATCCGTGAGACACTTTCATTCCTACTCCATACGGTTTATTAGTACCATGTATTAAATATGAAGGCATTGATAAATAAATAGCTCTATTTCCTAAAGGATTATCTTCTCCTGCGGCTACTACTTTAGGTAAACTAGGATCTTCTTTTCTTACAGATTCTGGTGGTATCCAAATAGGATCTTTCTTTTTTTTAATAATTTTAGCTTTTCCTAATGGTGTCTCCCAGCCACTTCTTCCAATACCAATAGGAAAACTAACTATTAATTTTTCAGATTCGTAATAGTAAAGTCTAAGGTCACCTATATTAATTATAATTCCATCGCGTTTACCAAAGGGTAAGATATGAGCTTTAGGAATTAATAATTTATTATCCTTACCCGGAATCCAAGGATCCATATTTACATCATTAGCGGATAAAATATCTGCAAATGAAATATTAAATTTTCTTGCTACACTAATTAATGTGTCCTCCTCTGTAGTTGTATAATAATTATTTTTACCGTATAAATCACTAGCTATATTAATATCATTTGATAATGATGTACTGGAAAATATACAAATAAAAGGAATGATGATGAATTTAAAAAGTCTCATAAGAACGGTCCCAAATTATCCTAAGCCTGGAATATTATTCCGCGATATTTCAACATTATTATACAATGGAAATGCATTAAAATATATATCTGATATTTATTTTAAACGTTACAAAGATAAAAATATAAATGCTATAGCAGGTATAGAAGCTCGAGGATTTATTTTTGGTGCAATTATAGCTGAAAAACTTGGCATTTCCTTTGTTCCAATTAGAAAAAAGGGTAAACTTCCTTGCAACGTTATCTCAGAAGAATATTCACTGGAATATGGTACTGATGCATTGGAAATTGATGTTACATCTCTAAATAAAGATTCTAATATAGTAATTATAGACGATTTAATAGCTACAGGTGGAACAGCTCTTGCTTCAGGAAATTTAATTAAGCAATTAAATGCAAGCATCTTTGAGTATTCATTTTTAATAAATTTACCAGCACTTGGTGGTGCTCAAAAATTAAAAGACAACAATTATGAAGTGCATTCATTTATGGAATTTGAAGGAGAATAAAAAACTATTCTTTTTGATCCACATCTTTCTTTTTTGTTAAATCTTCTATTCTGCTATAAAACTGTTGATGCTTTTCATTTTTTAATGAAAAAACCCAATTACTAAAATTAGTATTTAGTTTAATCACTTCTTCTTCAACATCCTCATAACTATCCATTTTTGGCAAGCCTACATTAACTGGTCCATCTGCAGGCAATTCTCTTCTTAAATTAATATCTGAAGAGGCACGAAAAGAAACCCAATTAAAACCTTTAATATTCTCATTCTTTATTATTATTTTTAATCCATCGAAAGTTGTATAAACTATAGTAGTAGCATTATCTGTAAAAGAAATATCATCTTTAGATCTTATATCCACCAATGCTACAGTATCAAGAGCGCTACCTAATTGATTTCCTACATATGGGTTTATTGGTAAGGTATCATCATCTAAATTTTGTAATTTAAAGTATTGTTCAGCATAATTATCTCTTTTAATAATTACCTCATGACTATCTGGATGAGTTATAATAATATCCGCTATTCTTGTTCTATGTACTGTAAATAATGTCTCATCAAGCCAATCAATTTGTGATTGCGGAACATCAAAATTCCTCCAAACTAGCCAACTTTGTTTTTCATTTGGTTTTCTAGCGTATCTAGTATCAACTCCAAATTTAGAATCATTACCGACTAAAATAGAAGCCAATATATCTTTATTATTGCTTATTAGAGTAACTTTATTGGCAGAATTAGAATTTATATCTATAGAATTCAAACCTAACTCTCCATGTAAATCTGGGTTTTTTGTTTTTGGTTCTATAGTTTCTAGTTGAGCAACTCCTACAATAACTCTTTTAATTTTATCTAGAGGAACAGGAAAATTAGCTAAATCAGGAAGATACCAACTATCTTTATTTCTTATAATTGAAAAGTTTTCATTAAAATTAGTAATATTTATCTCTGTAATTTCATTCAATAATTTAAGACTATTTACATCAGTAGAAACACTAAGTTCAGGAAATAAAAACCTTTCCCCCTCTACTCTTCTGTTTTCTGAATCTTTATATAAACTTACAATAGATGTAATTCCTACGAATATTATAGAAACAATTATTATTAAATAAGCATTTGACTGCTTCATTACTTATGATCCTTTATTATTTAGTTCGCATACCTGCTAAATGATTAATTCTTTTTCTTCTTCTCATTAAAAATACAAGAACAGCTGACATAGCAACTAAAATAGGAGCAACCCATATATTATAAAGTTTTAACATTAATCCTAATTTTTCTATATCAACTCTTAAATCCCTTTGAACATCTCTTAATTGTTTTCTAATATTAATTATTTGATCTTTAAAGTCCTGCAAAGTATCAGCTTGCTCTTTTGATAATATAGGTGCTCCATCTTGAGTAGCTATAGACGCACCTCTTTGTAAGTCTCTTAATTTATTTTCTGTAAGAGTCAAATCATTTTGTAGACTTTTTTCAGTCTCTCTATAAGCTGTCTCAGCCTTCTTTTGAAGTTCCTCTACTACTATAAATGGTCTCATTGATGTACCTCTTGTTCTCAGAGCAATTAGTTCTCCTCCACCTGCAAGATATTCAGTAGAATTAATAACTAAAGAACCATTATCAGAAATTGGAGTAAAAGTTTCTTTTCCAAAGTTATCCTGCTTTTGTGTCCAAATAGAATTTGAAAGCATATCTGTGTCCGCAAAAATTAAAATATTACCTGTTTTAGTTTCAATTTTATGATTTCTATTTATAAATGGTTCCCCACCATCTTCAGGCATAGGCGGCCCATCTATATAGGCTGAATTAAATTGTCCTGTTAAACTTACTGCTAAATTTTTTGTTGCCTGATCAGATTGAAATTCAGATAGCAATAAAGTTGGGTCCGGTCTAAATTGTATTTTAAACCTCTCAATTAACATAGAGTCTGCATTAGAGCTATATAATATTTCAAATTTTGATTTTGCATCTTTAGATCTTACTATTCCACCAGGAGTATTTGTTAAAATAGACTCCAGTTCATTTGTAATTAGGTTATTTGGATTCATTAAGTCTTTTGTTAATGACAACCATAATACATATGTAATTACTCTAGAATTTTGGGATCTTCCAATAGTAACTTTTCTTCCAGATATTCTATCACCAACTATCATACCTGGCTCAACATAAGCACCATAATTACTAAATAACGTATTTAAATTTGAACCAGGTATATAAGTTCTTCTCTGCTCTATTGGTAAAGCATTTCTTTCAACTTCAGAATAAGGGTCAACAAAAAATATAGTTCCTTTTCCAGACATTACAAATTGGTCAATGGCATATTTAGTTATATTAGTTAAATCCTTGGGATGAACTATCATTAGTAAATCTATATCCTCAGGAATTCTAATACTATCAGATGGAATACTAATAATTTCAAATACTTCTCCTAATCTATTATAAATTTCCCAAGGGGGAACATATTCTGAAGCAGGAGCGTCAGGATAAGCTAAACCACCATTGATAGGTAGTGAACTTATCAAGCCCAATTTCTTCTTTTTAGGGTTAGCAAGATCATTTACAATTCGGCTTATATCATATTCTAAATATGTCTCTCTATTTTGCTCAAAAAAAGGAATTATAGAAATGTCATCTGTTGAATTTGTTGCTACTAAGCCAAAATAAAACTTCTCTCCAGCTTGAGAAATTTGCATACCTTGTAAACCATATAAAATAGCTAAATCCTCGTTATCAGTAAATGGTTCTGGGTCAACTCTTTCTAGTCTAATCATGCCATTAGACCTAACAACATATTCTTCTATTAACTCTCTTACTCTTTGCCCATATTCTCTCATAGGAGCAATATCTCTACTTAATTTATCTGAAAAAAATAATCTTAGTGTAATAGGTTCTTTTATTGTTTCTAAAACTTTAAAAGTTCCAGCATTTAGGGTATAAAGATTATTTTCAGTTAAGTCTAATCTAGCCCCTGAAAATAACTGATTACTCAAAGTATTTAATGAAATAAATAAAATTATAACTGCTATAGAAGCAAATCTAACTAAAATTGCAGAAGATGTATTATCATTTTTTAATAAAGAAAATAACATACTATATACCTTTTTTAGAATTTATAGCTACAACATTCAATGTTAACGCTCCTAGTATTAGAGATAAAAAGTATATTATATTTCTTATATCTATTACGCCTTGAGTTAAATCAGTAAAATTAGATATAAAACTAAAAGATGCAATTGTATCAAGGAGTGCTTGCGGAGTCCATCCCGAAAAAAAGTTTAGAACAATTGGCATCCCACTTACCGTAAATAAAAAGCATACAGCAATAGTAACAACAAAAGCTATAACTTGATTTTTTGTTAAGGAAGAAATGCACGAGCCTATAGCTAAATATCCACCTGCCATTAATAGACTTCCTAAATAACTGGCAATTATAGTTCCGTTATCAGGGTCTCCTAAATAATTAACAGTTATCCACAAAGGGAAAGTTAATATCAAAGAAATAGCAGTAAATATCCAAGCAGCTAAAAATTTTCCTAGTACAGCTTGTGATGTACTAATTGGTAAAGTCATTAATAATTCAATAGTACCATTTCTTCTTTCTTCAGCCCATAATCTCATAGATATTGCAGGAATTAAAAATAAGTATAACCATGGATGCCAATCAAAAAATGAAGTCAGATCGGCCTGTCCTCGCTCATAAAAACCACCCATATAAAAAGTAAATAAACCAGACATAATAAGGAATATAACTATAAATACATAGGCTACTGGTGTAGCAAAATAACCATTAATTTCTCTTTTAGTTATAGACAAAATTGTATTCATTATTTTGTAACTCCAGGATTACCTATAGTTAGGTCTCTAAAAACATCATCTAACGTTGAACCTTTTGGTGTTCCCATTAACAATTCTTTTGGAGATTTATCAACTATCATTCTTCCTTGAGCTATTATCATAGCTCTTGTACATACAGCATCTACTTCTTCTAATATATGAGTAGAGATAATAATAGCCTTGGTTGAAGCCATTTCTTTAATTAGCTTTCTAACTTCATGTTTTTGATTTGGATCAAGACCATCTGTAGGTTCATCAAGTACTAGTATATCTGGATCATGAATTATGGCTTGAGATAAACCAACTCTTCTTTTATATCCCTTTGATAATGTTTCTAATTGCTGGAACAAAACTAACTCTAAGCCTAATTTTTTAACAGCATTTTCTATTGCCATATCTAATTTACTATTAGGAATTTTCCTCACATCCGCAATAAATTTTAAAAAATTTAATACAGTCATTTCTCCATATAGAGGGGCTCCTTCTGGAACATATCCTATCTTTTCTTTTATTTGTAGAGGATATTTAGCTACATCATTGTTGCATACTTTAATAGTTCCTTCTGTAGGTGATAAAAAACCAGTTATCATTCTCATAGTAGTTGTTTTACCAGCTCCATTAGGGCCAAGAAAACCTAGAACTTCTCCTCTCTTCAGAGAAAAACTTATATTATCCACTGCTATAAATGGACCAAAGCTTTTAGTCAATTTGTCAACTTCTATCAATATAGACATGTAGTTGAAAACCCCCTTATAAAATTTTATTGCACATAAATAGTATCACTTCACAATAGTTTCAAGTATATAATGATATTTAATGATATTAATTATTAAATTTATAAGGAATATTTATAAATTATGTTAACTCAATCTCAAAAAATTAATTCTAGTTTTGTTGCTAAAGACTTTAAACTTCTAGGAGTTGACAAAAAATATTATACTTTAAATTCAATAAAAGGATCTAAAGGAACATTAATTTGCTTTATATGTAACCACTGTCCTTATGTTAAAGAAATCATCTACGACTTAGTAAAAGAAACTAATGAATTAAGAGAATATGGTATATCTTCAGTTGCTATTATGCCAAATGATGTAAATACATACCCAGAAGATAGTTTCGATAATATGGTTTTATTTTCAAAATCAAATAGGTTAAATATTCCGTACCTGTATGATGAATATCAAAATGTTGCAAAATTATATAATGCAGTCTGTACACCAGAGTTTTTTGGCTTTGATAAGAATTTACTATTAAAATATAGAGGTAGAATAAATAATCCAAAAAATAAAAATGATAGAGAGTTATTTTCCGCAATGACTTCTATAGCAAACAAAAAGGATATTTCATTTAATAATCCAAGTATTGGTTGCTCTATTAAATGGAAATAAAATGTCAAATAAATTTACTAACATAAAAATTCCAAAGTATAATTTAAATTATGAAATTGAAAATAATAAAAATATTATAGATGCATCCTTAGATAAAAATATTAAATTAGCTTACAGTTGTAAATCAGGAATTTGCGGTACATGTAAAGCTAAAGTTATCAGCGGTAAAATTGATAAAAACAATAAAGTTAATCATATTTTAAGTGAAGCTGAAAAAGAAAATAATATCATTCTTCTTTGCCAATCTACAGGTTTATCAAGTGAAGTTGTACTTGATCTATTATCTCCCCTTCCTAATGAACCTAAATTAACTAAAGCAAGAGAATTAGTTGCAGAAGTTCTGGCTGTCAAACATTTGAACAAGTCTATTATTGAATTAAGTATTTCTGTTCCTAAAAGGTTCAATTATAATAAAAAATATTATAATTTTATAGAAATTTTAATACCAGGAATAGAAAATAATGATAAATATCCCATTATAAATTCTTTAGAAGAAAATAATGTAAATAATGGTGTAATTAATATCCTATTAAACACAAATAAAGATGCACAATCAAATAGCTATTTTAAAAAATCCTTAATACAAGGAGAAACATTATCTATTAAAGGTCCATATGAGAAAAATAATAATATATTACCTAATGATAAACCACTTCTATTTTTAGTTGAAAATATCTACATAATATATGCATTAAATGTGATTAAAGAATTAATTGCACATAATTATAATTCTCCAATAATGCTTATTTGTAATTTTGAAAACAAAACAGATATAGTCTTACTCGATGAAATGCATCGACTTACATTTATAAAGAAAGATTTTTCTTACAAAATATCTCTAACAAACAAAGATAACATAAATAATATTGATAGATTCCTTTATGGGAAAAGTGTCAATATCATAAGTAAAATATTTCCAGACTTAAGTTCACATTATATTGTTATAAATGGAGAAAATAAATTTTTAAATGAAAATTATAATAAAGTTGTTCAATTAGGAGCTATCGAAAATAATATTCAAAAAAATCTATAGTATTTATAATTTTTTATCGTCATCATCAGAAATTTCTATGTATTCAGCATCAGTAAAATTATCAGTATTTTCTTTTATATTAT
>JAYGEJ010000013.1:0-8324 GCA_046582425.1 Alphaproteobacteria bacterium | reverse complement strand
TTCAGCACTTTTAGTGAGAGGAGCAGATGAACATAAAAATTTTATACATGAAGTTCCTCCTAAATTTGACCTAGATCCAGATGCTGTTAAACATCATAAAATTATTTCTGAAGTACATCATAAAATTTTAATGAATTAATTTTTACTCGTTTTGATATGAGTATCTTTTCTTTTATATATATCTTTATTTAATGACAAACCTAAACCATTTCCTTTAGGAACAGTAATAAACCCTTTTTCTACAGGTGGTAAAGTAGTCACTAAATCTCCATACCAACCGTAATAAAAAGATCTAACCATCTCTTGAATATAACAATTTGTGTTTGCTAATGCTAAATGCGTACTTGCAGTCAAAGTAATAGGTCCTGTACAATCATGAAATGCAATGGGTAAGTGCCATATTTCAGACATTGCAGAAACTTTATTAGCTTCTGAAAAGCCTCCACCCCACGAAATATCCATAATTATTTGAGAAAGAGAATTAAGCTCTAATAAAGATCTATAATCTGCTCTTCCTCCTCTCGTCTCTCCAACAGCAATAGGAGCAGTAGTATTTTTACAAACTTCCTCTAAGCTTGATAAATGATCCATAAAAACTGGGTCCTCTATCCATAAGGGATTATAGTTTTCTAGTTCTCTGCATATGTTAATTGCTTGAGGTTTATTCCACATAGAATGCAACTCTGCCATTATATCTATTGTATCTCCTAATTCCTCTCTTATTTTATCAAATGGTGTAAGAGCAATTTTCATATCTTCAGCTGAAATATAGTGACCTTTTGATTTCTCTGCAGCAAAGTCAAAGGGCCAAATTTTCATAGCATCTATTCCAGAATCTAAAAGAGAATAAGCTAAATCTATAGGATTATTCAAAAAAGCATCTAAATCTTCATATTTATCTTTTCTATCTAAACCAAAATTATTTGTACCTTGTGTAGGTAATTTTCTAATATAATGTGAGCCAGCACATGTATTATACACTCTTATTTTATCTCTAACCTTACCTCCTAACAGATTATAAATTGGTTGAGAAGTTTCTTTTCCCCATAAATCCCATAAAGCAATATCTATAGCTGAAGCTCCTCTTCTTTCTGCTGAAGCTCCTATAAAACCAGTATAACCAATTAAGTTTTTCTGGTGTAATTCAATATTTAAAGGATCTTTTCCCAAGAGATATGGAGCAATTATTTCATGAATATGCGCCTCTGCGGAAGCAGGTCCATAAAATGTTTCACCTAATCCAACTGAACCCTCATCTGTTTTTATTTCTACTAAAAGTAAATTTGGAAATTCTTCAATTCTAATTGTATCTATACATGAAACTTTCATTTTAAACTTCCTTATATTATATGGTAATGATGTATATAAATAATAACAAGGAATTATGAATAATGTTAGATATTAATGGAATAGCCCATATAGCTTTATCAGTAAAAGATATAAAAAAATCAAAACCTTTTTATAAAGAATTACTTCCATTCTTGGGTCTAAAATTAATTCATGACGGAGAAGAATCATGTTATCATATTGGATCGAAAACAGGGGTTTTAATTCAACAAATTAATAATCAAAATGACTCGAGTGATTTTAATCAAAACAATATTGGGTTACATCACCTTTGTTTCAGAGCACGTTCAAAAGAGGATATAGATAAGCTTTCTAAAAAATTATTATCAATGAAAACTAATATAGTTCGTGGACCATTAGAAGGGGCATGGGCTCCAGGCTACTATTATATTTTATTTGAAGATCCAGATGGTATTCGTTTAGAAGTAAATTTTGTACCCGGAGAAGGTCTGCTTGATGAAAATAAAAAATTTAATTCAAATAACGATTATTTATAATAAAATTTTATACAATATCCTCTAACTAATAAAGTTAATTTAATTTATAATACTGGACACATTCCACCATCAACATTAATTGCAGTTCCTGTAATATAAGAACTTCTATCTGATGATAAAAAGGCAACTAAGTTTGCAAAATCAATTTCTTCACCTACTTTGCCCATTGGAACTTTCTTTGATAATTCTTTATATAAAGTTTCAACGTCTGAATTATGAGCTTTTCTTTCCCATTGAGAACTTTTTATTAAACCAATACAAATAGCATTAACTCTAACATTAAATGCTGCAAATTCATTTGATAAGGATTTAGTTAAATTTAGACCAGCAGCTCTAGTTACAGATGTAGGAAGTTGAGAAGCATTTGGTGCTTTTCCTCCTCCAATTGCAGCATTAATTATTGATCCTGACTTTCTAGATTTCATATAAGGTAATACTAATCGGCACATTCTTATTGCTGCCATTAACTTTAAATTGATATCCTCTTCCCAATTTTCATCTGAGACACTTTCAAAACCAAAGGCTGCTGAAGAACCTGCATTATTCACTAAAACGTCAATATTATTAAATTTTGAAATAGTTAATTCAACTAAATTCATACATTGGTCTGGATTAGTTACATCACATTGAATGTCTAAAACTTCATTATTTGTTTCTTCTCTAATTATATTAGCTTTTTCTTTTAGATAATCTTCTCTTCTTCCACATATAATAACTTTAGCTCCTTGTTCAGATAATAACCTTGCAGAAGCAAAACCCAATCCGTCACTACCGCCGGTAATAAGAATAACTTTATCTTTTAAATTTAAATCAAACATAATTAAAATTTTCCTTCCGTTATAACTTCTGCATTATAAAAGTCTTTTATTTCTTTATCAGAATAACCAAGATTTTTTAAAATACTTTTATTATCCATTCCTCTAGTTGCAATATGATCACCTGGCGTACAATTAGTTTTAGAAAACTTCCAAGGAAGTCCTGGTATTTTAATTATTCCTCCCTCTCCATCTTCAACATCTCTTACTGCTCCCCAATGACTTCCCCATTCTCCTTCAGCAAAATCTTTCATACTGTTTAATTTACCAACTGCTAACCCTACTTCTCCTACTTGAGCTTCTAAATCTTCTATACGTCTAAAAGTTGAAGCCCAATCATTTACCTCTTTCATCAATTTTTTAAAATTTTTACGACGTAATTTAGCTGTTTTAAATAACGGGTTTTCTAATAAATCTAAGCGTCTCATCATTCTCGCATAACGTGTAAAAACTACCCCTAAAATAGGACTGGCGGCAATGACTGCTATATCTCCATTAGAAAGCTTTATAAAAGGTGAGTCTGGAGCAGATAGTGCAAACGGTTCATCATCTCTATCATCCATACCAGCTAATTCAGCGTGTGCTCTTTCATTAACAGCTATCATCGTTGCAGCCAAAGACACATCTATATGTTGCCCTAAACCAGTCTTTTCAGCGTTATGTAAAGCTGCAAGACAAGATGCTGCTGCCTCTAAGCCTGTGTAAACGTCTGCATGAGAAAAATCACTTTGCATATTAGAAAAATCGTCTAAGTCTGTACCAACATGTTTAAATTTGGTATGAGCTGTGCCACACTCTGCGTGAACTGTAGGGGCAAACGCCGCTCTTCCTCTTAATGGACCATATTGTCCGTATCCACTAATAGATACATATACAGCTTTTTTATTAAATAATTTAATACTTTCGTAATCTAAGTCAAAAGCACTCAAAGTCCCAGGCCTAAAATTTTCTGCAATTATATCTGCATCAGCGCATAATTTTCGAACTATATCTCTTCCTTCATCCTTATTTAAATCCAAAGAAATACATTTTTTTCCTATATTCTGTTGAACAAAATAATGAGAAAAATTACCGCTTATAGGACTACCCACCCTAGCTAAATCTCCAGTTTCTGGATGTTCAATTTTTATAACTTCTGCACCCATATCTGCAAGCATTTTTGTAAAATGAGGTCCTGCTAACACTCTAGTAAAATCAATTACTTTTATACCTTTTAAAGGTCCAGCCATTTTTTATTTTCCTTTAAAGTTAATGGTACTTAATTTTCCTGCTAAAAAAGAAATACCTTTTCTTGCATCTTCAGAAGTTAAAACTTTATTATTAGATTTCTTCATATATTTATC
This sequence comes from Alphaproteobacteria bacterium, assembly GCA_046582425.1. GTDB lineage: Bacteria > Pseudomonadota > Alphaproteobacteria > TMED109 > TMED109 > TMED109. The sequence goes on along the minus strand of JAYGEJ010000013.1, from coordinate 4,322 downwards.
AGCTTCTTTTATCCCATTTTTTGCCGTAACATTTGCAATTTTTTTAATCTCTTTAAAAGATACAGTAGGACCATTAGCAAGTTGCTTAGAAAATGATATTGCTGAATCTAATAATTTTATATCTGGAACCACCATATTTATGGCCCCCCAAGTTTCTAATGTTTTAGCATCATACCTTCTGCCAAACATAGTAATCTCTTTTGCTCTAGCAAGGCCAACTCTATTAACTAAACGTTGAATACCCCCTGATAGAGGCATTAAACCTATAGAAACTTCAACAAGGCCTATTCTAGCTGTATCAGATGCTATTATAAAATCACAACCTAAAGCAAGTTCAAATCCTCCACCTAATGCTCCTCCTCTTATTGCTGCTACACATGGCACTTCTATTTTTTCTATGATGTTTATTAATCTCATAGGATCACTATTTGATTGTGAATCTATTAAAAATTTAGGATCTGCACCTGCTGAGAAATGTTTTAACTTAGTTGTTATCAATATTGTTCTAGCGCCTTTATTTTTTGATAATATTAATTTTTTCTCTAAAGCATCTAAAAATTTATCATTTAATAAATTATTTGGAACATTATTTAGCATTAATATTGCTAACTTATCTTCCATAGTCATTATAACTAGTTCTTTTTTCATATCTAAGTCCTTCTATAAATAATTATCTTCCCAATTTTTTAATAATTAAATCCACTTTATTTTCAAAATCATGCCCTTTTCTAATAAAAATAATATCTATTTGAATTAAAATATTCTCTACTCTATGTAGTTCTACAATATCAAAAACTCTATACCCTATATTTTCCATATACTGTATATGTTCATAAAAATTTGGAGCACCAATATTATATTCTCCCATAAATGGAACTTCCAATATAATTACAGTTGCATTTTGAACTAAATTTTTACCCCCCTTAAGAATAGGAATTTCAGCGCCTTGGCAATCAATTTTTATTAATTCAAAAAGGTTACTATCATTAAATGTTAAATCTAAAGTAGAAGTATTTTTGACTAGTTCTTTACAATCATCAAAATATCCGGTGTTTTCTCGAAATAAAGAGTCTCCTGTATTTCTTTTTTCATACCAAGTAACTTCATGTTCTTTTTCATCTAATAATATATTCTTAAAATTTATATTATCATATTTCATTGATAATTTTTTTAACTCTTTATACTCTATTGCCTCAATTAATGTGAAGTCTGAGTCAGGAAATACTTTTTTCCTAATTTCTAGAGTCCATTTGCCTTTATTCGCTCCTATATCCAGAATTTTTTTAGGTTCGAAACCAAAAGATTTTAATTTTTGCAGGGCTTTTACTATCATAATATCACATAACTAATTTCTTTTGTTTAAATACTAACGGTGGACATCTATGAACATCATAGTACTCTTCCTGACAATCTAAACAATAAAAGCACTCATTCATATCTATTTTTCCATTATTTTTGATAGCCTGAGTAGGACAAGATTTTTCACATAAATGACAAGGATTACCGCATTCTTTCCTCCTTAACAAAATACTAAACAATCTAAATTTTCCTCCTATTGCTAATGCCGCGCCTAATGGACAAATATATCTACAATAGAATCTACTTATAAAAATAGATAAAAATAATAAAATAAGTGCGTAAATCACATAATTAAGTTCTCTAATAAATTTCAAAGTTATTGAAGTTTTAAAGGGTTCTACTTCAGTCATTATTAATGCAGTATCTAAATCTATAAATAAAAATATAGTTATTACAGATAGAATTATATATTTTATATAAATTAATTTTCTATGAAACACTTCTTTAATTTTAAATTGGATTATACCTAAACTGCGCGATATGATATTAATTATTTCCTGTAATGCTCCAAACGGACATAACCATCCACAAAAAAAACCTCGGCCAAGAATTATAAATGAAATAGCTGTAGCAATAGATATAACTACAATTAATGGATCAAATATAATTACAGAATAATTAAAGTTTGAAAAAAATATAAGTTGTAAATAATTAAAAACATTTACTATTGTCAACTGGGCACCAATAATAAAACCAACCCATACTAAACAAAATAATAAGCATGCAAACCTTATAAAAAAAAATAATTTACGTTTTTTTGTGAGGTAATCTTTATAATATAAAATTAAGCTGCATAGTAAAATAAATACTCCCAAAATAATAATATTTAATATTTGCGGCTTCCATACATCTATCCAGTTTAAACCCTCAGTATTTGCTAAATTTATATTTTCAGGTTCTATTATTAATCTAGACGGTGGAATATAAGGTAGAAAAATAAGATCAAGTTTATTATCCTCGGGAGGATTAAAATTTAATACTAATGTACTTTCTTTGGCTGGATCAAATTTATCTGGATTATCAATAAAAAGTAAAGAAATTTCATTAAAAAACCTAGGTGTAGAATCTTCTATATTTCTAGTAAACATAAAATTCTTTCTATCACTAGTCCTAAAATTAAATTTATTTTTGCCTTGCTGTAAATAAAGTCTATCAAAATAAGTCTTAGCTAAACCTTTATTCTCACAATTTTTGATATTAATGGATGTTTGATATTGTAAACATTTTCTTGGAGCTAATAATGAAAAATTTCCATTCGTTGCCAAAAAGAATCCCTTATCATTTATATCTTGGCCACTTCTTAAAAATTTTTTTAAATATTCAGTTTTACCAAATATATTTTGTCCTATACCTATAGGATTAGCATAAGAAAAATAAACATCTAATAATAATTCATTGTTTGAATTTTGGCTTAAACTATTTTTTTGAGAAGAATAATAAATTTTGTTATTTGAGATGGAGCCATCAGCTAATAATTCAGTCCATTTTAAAGGAACATAATTATTATGGTCTAAAGTAGTTTTTTGATTATTATTAATACCTATAATATTGAGCACCTTATTAGTAGATAATATTATAGATTGATGCATTAATATAGATGTTATGGTTGCAGAAGAAACTCCATCAATATTATAATCTTTGTTTTTTGAATTAATAGTTAATTTTGAAATAGTTCTATTATTATACTGCAAAATAAACTTGTATAAAATACTTTCGTCAACACCTTTACCTTCATATCTTACCTCTCCTTTGTCATATAAAAATAATGGCTCTGAATGCGAAAGTAACTTAGCTGATAAAATTACACCTTTACTAGATATATAAATTAAAATAGTAAATTCTGCTGAAGAGAAACCTAAAGCGTCAGAGAAACTTGATGTTAAAAAAGCATAGCCCTTTAGCTTATTTAAAGAATATACTTTAAAAATATTATTATTTTCTAACTTTTCTAATTTTTCTATATCAGGATCTAATGATTGCAAATCATCTAATGGAATAAAATCATTATTTGCAAATGATAAGGAATGTATAATTAGTATAATATATACAAAAACATTTATGATTAATTTCACCTACAATCCTCCCAGCGACTGTTGAAATATGTTATTAAATCATAAATCTAAAATTTATAATCTTTAAATTGTTCCCTTAAAGCTAATTTTTGAATTTTTCCTGTTGCAGTATGAGGTAAAGATTCAACAAAAACTACATCATCAGGCATCCACCAAGATACTATTTTATCTTTTAAAAAACCTAATATTTCTTCTTTAGATACTTTAGCATTTTCGTTCTTAACAATTATTAGTAAAGGTCTCTCGTCCCATTTTGGGTGAAAAACCCCAATTACGCCTGCTTCCATAACTGAGGGATGTCCAACAGCAAAATTTTCAATTTCAATAGAACTTATCCATTCTCCTCCAGATTTTATTACATCTTTTGTTCTATCGGTTATTTGCATAAACCCATCTTCATCAATAGTGGCTACATCTCCCGTCATAAACCAGTTATCTTCACCATGAGTTTCACTTTTTTCTATATTAAGATATCCAGAACATATCCATGGCCCTCTAATCCAAAGATTACCAAAATCTTTACCATTATTTGGAAGTGTGACATCATTTTCATCCGTTATTTTTATTTCTACACCGTATACCGGCCTTCCTTGTTTTACAGCTACATCTAATCTTTCTGAAAAACTCTGTCCATAGTGCTTTGCTAAGGGTCTATTTATAGTTCCTATAGGTGAAGTTTCAGTCATTCCCCAACAATGTAAAACTTCTACGCCATATTTTTCATAAAATTTCTCCATCATAAATCTTGGACAAGCTGAACCACCTACAACGCAACTTTTTAATGAATCTAATTTTTTACCGGATTGTTCTAAATATTCAAAAAGCATTAACCATATAGTAGGAACTGCAGCAGTAAAAGTAACTTGCTCATTTTCAATTAGGTTTTGAACG
>JAYGEJ010000024.1:0-12951 GCA_046582425.1 Alphaproteobacteria bacterium | reverse complement strand
AAATTTGAAAGTAAATGTATTTGGAGTAATTATGTCCGAAAAAATAATAATTGTTTGGTTTCGTAATGACTTACGAATTAAAGATAACCCTGCTTTAACTGAAGCTGCAAAAGAAGCAAAAGTATTTCCTATTTATATTAATGATGATGAGTATAACAATGATCGCCCTATGGGTTCAGCTAGTAAAGTTTGGCTTTATAATTCTCTAAAATCCTTAAATTTAAGTTTAGAAAATAATCTTAATTATTTCAGAGGTAATGCTAATGAAATATTAATGAATTTAATTACAAAAAAGAATATTAAAGGTGTGTTTTGGAATCGTTGCTACGAGCCTCATTCAATTGAAAGAGACACTAATATAAAACGTAAATTATTAGAGGATAATATTAAAGTAAAGACCTTTAATGGTTCATTAGTAAGAGAGCCTTGGGAAATTATGAAAGATGATAATACGCCATATAAAGTATTTACTCCATTTTATAAAAAAGCATATCTAAATTTAGAAGATGTTAAAATTTTAAAAGACGATAATTTTAATATTGCTTATGACTCTGAAAATGTATGTTGTGATATTAACAGTCTTAAACTTTTATCTGATTTAGAATGGGAAAAAGAGGTAATTAGTTCTTGGAAAGTAGGGGAGAATTCAGCATTAAAGAAAGTAAATAACTTTTTAAGTAGTGGTATTTTAGATTATAAAGAGGGTAGAAACTTTCCTTCTAAAAATAATGTTTCTTTTCTATCTCCTCATATACATTTTGGTGAAATTTCTCCCAAAAGAATATGGATAAATACAAAAAAATTAGAGCAAAATAAAAATACTCAGCATTTTTTAAGTGAAATTTGTTGGAGAGAATTTTCTTACTACTTATTATATCATTTTCCAAACCTTCCAGTAGAAAACTTACAGAGTAAATTTAATGCTTTTCCGTGGGTTAATGATAATTATCTTTTAAATAAATGGAAAAAGGGTGAAACGGGTTATCCTATAGTAGATGCTGGTATGAAAGAGTTATATAATACAGGATATATGCATAATAGAGTAAGAATGATAGCAGCCTCTTTTCTCGTCAAAAATATGTTAGTTCATTGGCATAAAGGTGAGAATTATTTCTGGAATTGTCTTTTTGATGCAGATATAGCAAATAATTCTGCTGGGTGGCAATGGGTTGCGGGTTCAGGTGCTGATGCAGCTCCATATTTTAGAATATTTAATCCAATAACTCAGGGAAAAAAATTTGATGAAGATGGTGTATACATAAAGAAATACTTACCTGAATTAAAAAATATGCCTAATGAATATTTATTTAATCCATGGGAAGCTCCTGACGCTATTTTAAAAAAGGCAAAAATCACTTTAGGTAAAGATTATCCTTATCCAATTGTAGAAATTAAGACATCTAGAGAAAAAGCTCTTGCTGCATATGAAAAAATAAAATAATTAATTGATCCATATTTACAATTAATCCGTAGATTTAACAGGAGATTTTAATGTTTTTAGAAAATGCTTTTGAAACTGTGGGTTTATCGGCTAAGTTGTCCAATATAAACTTAAAAAAAGAGAAAACATACAAATTGTTAAAGCCTGCAGTAAAAGATGAAGAACTTACAAATTTAATTAGTTTAGTTGCAGCTAATAAGGATAGAGTTGCTTTCAGTAACCTATTTAAATTAGTAGGACCTCGTATTAAAGGATATTTAATGAAGTTGGGTTCAAATGATATAGTTGCTGAAGATTTATTACAGGAAGTAATGTTAACTGTTTGGAGAAAATCAGAAACCTTCGATAGAAAAAAAGCAGCAGTAAGCACCTGGTTATTTACGATTGCACGTAATAAACGTATTGATTTACTTAGGAAAGAAATAAGACCTCAGCTAGATCCAACGGACCCAATGCTTGCTCCTAATCAAGAAGAGCCAGCAGATGAGAAATATGGTGCAACTCAAGAATCTATAAAGATCAATGATGCTATTAATTTGCTTCCTAATGAGCAAGCTAAATTAATTAAAATGACTTATTATGAAGATAAGTCACATTCCATGATAGCAGAAGAACTTAATATGCCGTTAGGTACTGTAAAATCTAGAATTAGATTAGCTTCAACTCGTTTAAAAAAATTATTAGAAGGACACTTACATGATTAAACATCACATACATCCTGAAATTTTAATGGCCTATGCTGCAGGTAATACTTCACCATCAGTGAGCTTAATTGTAGCTTCTCATATCACTTTATGTGCTGAATGCAGAAAGACTGTTGAAGATTTTGAAAGTTTAGGAGGTAAACTCTTAGAGAATTCTGACACTGTAGAAACTAATGATTCTTCTTTAGATAATATTTTTGATAAAATAGATGATATTGAATCAAATATTGAACTCGTTAAGCCTACAAAAAAAGTAAATTCCTTTAAGAATATTCCTTCCGTTTTGAGTAATTATCTTCCTGACGGTAAAGCTATTACTGATAATTGGAAAAAAGGCATCGGAGGTATTAAGTATTTTGATATAAATCTGGGAGATTTTAAGCAAGATACGCATGCTCGAATGTTGTCTATTCCTCCAGGTAAAAAGCTACCGCATCATGGGCATGAATCCCAAGAGTTAACATTAGTTTTAGAGGGTGGTTTTAAAGATGAAAATGGGAGTTATAATTCTGGTGACGTAGCTATAGAAGATGAGAATAATATACATACACCTGTTTCTGACCCTAATGAAGGTTGTATTTGCTTGGTAGTTTATGAAGGCAGACTAAAATTCAAAGGTTTCTTTGGCCCTATTTTAAACATTCTCAATAGATAGTATGCCTAATTCTTGCTGGATAACTGGAGCATCTAGTGGGATAGGCAAATCTACTGCTCTATACTTTGCTAAAAATGGATATACTGTATTTGCAAGTGCAAGATCATCAGAAGATTTAAGTAATTTAGAAAAAAAAAGCCTAGATTCCTCCTTTAAAGGTAAGATTATTGCTTTGCCAATAGATGTTACTAAACCAGATAATATATTAAATGCTATAAAGTTTATTGAGAAGGAGACGCAAAATTTAGAATTTATAATTCTAAATGCTGGCACATATATAAAAGAGGATTCTAAATACGCAACTATAAAGTCTACAAAACATACTATTGATTTAAATTTTACAGCAATATTTAACCATATCATTTTATTGCAACCCTATTTTTCTATTTTAAATATAAAACAAATAGCTGTTGTTTCTTCTATGGCCGCATGGAGAGGCATGCCAATGTCTGCAGCTTATTCTTCCTCTAAAGCTGCTATTAAAACCGCCATAGAAAGTTTTGAAATAGATTACAGTAATACTGGGGTGCGTTTTAGAATTTTTTATCCAGGATTTGTGAAAACTCCTTTAACGGATAAAAATGATTTTAAAATGCCTTTTCTAATGGATGCAGAAAAAGCAGCAACAATAGTGTATAATAAATTATTATATTCTAAGAAGTTTGAAGTAAGTTTTCCATTAATTTTTGCTATAATTATGCGGTTTATAACAATGCTACCATGGCCAATATATAAAAGATTAATGATTAAGAAAATACGACAATAATATACTAATAATTTTTTTTATAAAATAGAGTTACAGTTCCTAGTTTTAAACCAAATTTCTTCATATAAGCTTTATTTATTATTACATTGCTATCTTGAAGGTACATCCAGTCATCAAATCTTACCCTTGTTTTACGGCCAAAAAGTGGAAGTTCAAAGGTATATTTCCAATGAAAAGTATTTCCAGAGGTAAATCCTATTGCTTTTCCTATTACACTATCAGAAGTGCCTTCGTAACAATTATTATTTGTCTTTATTAATATCCAATTTCTATATTCTTTAATTCCATCATCATACATAAAATTTTCTTTAATATTTAAAGTCTTAGTCTGCTCATTCCAACTACCATTAATTTCACAAGTAAATTTCTTTCGTATAATACCAAATGAATCTTCGAACATTCCCCATGCAGAAATATCTCCTAAAAAAAATTCTTCAAGTTTAAGTTTTGGTTTATTATTTTTATATCTGTAAACAGCCATAAATTCTTTACGCTAACTATTATTAAAATGGATCAAATATTTATTTTTTTAATGTTATTTGATGAACATTTGTAGTTTCTGATAAAAAGCCAGCTTCACAATATGCAAGATAATATTCCCACATATTTTTAAATTTAATATCAAAAATTTTATCATCAGAAATTTCACTCCAATTAGAAAGAAAATTTTTTCTCCATATAGCAAGAGTATGTGCATAGTCCTTTCCAAAAGATTTTTCTATTTTCATATTTAAACCATATGGTGATGTCACTTTCTTAAGAGTTTGAATAGATGGCAAAAAACCTCCAGGAAAAATATATTTTTGAATAAAGTCTGTATTATTTTTATAAGAATTATAAAGATCATCTTTTATGCTAATTAATTGTAATCCAATTATTCCATTATCTTTAATATTATCATTAAGCTTTTGAAAAAAAACTGGCCAATATTTCTTTCCAACGGCTTCAAACATTTCAATAGATATAATTTTATCATATTTTTTATCAATTGCTCTATAATCGCATATTTGAATATCTATTAAATCTGATAAACTTTCCTGTTGAACTCTTTTTTTTGCATATTCAGCTTGCTTATTAGATAATGTTATACAAGTAATTTTTGTTCGAAATTTTTTAGCTACATACTCTGCAAGGCCACCCCAACCACACCCTATTTCTAATATATTATCACCTTCTTTTATCTTAGTTATTTTACATATGTGCTCATATTTATGCTGTTGTGCAGAAATTAGATCATGATTTTTATTAACAAATAATGCTGAAGAATATGTCATAGATTTATCTAACCATTTTGAATAAAAATTATTACCAAGGTCATAATGATAAGATATATTTTTTTTACTACCAGATATAGAATTAGGTTTCAGGATATGTTTAAGGTAATTCCAGTAATTATAAATTTTTTTACCATAAATAATATTTGTGTTATGTTTTCTATTTAGTGAGAAGAGAAAAATTACTTTTGATATATCTGGACTAGAAATTTCTCGGTTTATGTAAGCTTCAGAAAAACCAAGAGCTCCAGACTTCATAATTCTTTTAAATAAGTTCTGAGAATGAATATTTAAATATGCAATTAAATTAGAGTTTTTATCTCCAATATGTAGTTTATCATCATTAGCTTGATGTATAATTAATAAACCTTCTTTTATAAAAAACAATTTATCAATAATAGTTTTATTAAAATTTTTTATCATTTTTCACATTATTTTTTAATAAAGATTTGCTAAATGACATTATATCTTTACTTGGCTTTGGTCTATTAAAGAATTTAATACCTTTTAACCAGAGAAATAATGCTTGGAGATGAATTGAGTAAATAACTTTAATGGTCATTAAAGGATACAAAAAAAAGCATAATAACAATTTTTTATCACATAATATAGATTGTTTTCCATAAAAGTTGGCGTTTAATAACTTAGTTTCATCTTTTTTAGAATAATTTATTTCTATTTTAATAGACTTGTTTTTTATTTTAGTTTCAAATTCATACTCTCCTTCTATTTTAAAAAATGGAGATACATGAAAAATTTTATCAACTTTTTCATTTATACTGCTAAATTTAGTTATATAGCTATGTCGATCACCAAAAGTATTATGTACTTCATATATAATAGCTTTAATTTTATTATTTGGAGATATACAAAAATACGTAGTTAGTGGATTAAAAACATAACCTAATATTCTTGGGTAACATAGAATATAAATCACATCATTTTTTTTATAAAGGTTTTTACTTATCAGAATATTTTTAGCCCAAATTAAAGGGTTATTATAAGGTTTTACAGCATGATCTTTATAGAAAAAACTAAATAAATTAAACTTGTTTACGGAGAATAATCTTGTTTTTTTTTCTAAATTTTCTAAATCTTCTAAATTCATAAATAATGAAAAAACTCTATATTTAAATTTATGTATTTTAGGATAAAACCTATAATGACTTACAAACCCTCTATAAATATAATTGTTTTTTAATAAGTCCATTTCCTCATTACCTTTTAGTTATTGAGAAGAATATATTTTGCCTTTAATATGATTAGTATTTAGTTTCCATGGATATTCGATTCCTAGCTTTTCAGCAATATTTAAAGCCGATATAATTCCGTCTTCATGAAAACCATATTTTGTCCATGCTCCAGCAAACCATATATTATTTAGTCCTTGAATATTTTCTAGTTTAGATTGACCTTTTAAAGCATTTTCATCAAGGATAGGATGTTCATATAATATTTCTTTAAAAATTAGACCCTCATCAATACTACCTTCTTCAGGATTCAAAGTAACAAACAGAGGATATTTTTTATCAATATTTTGTAATAAGTTCATCCAATATGTAACTTGTATGGGTTTTTCATTAATTTGTTTAATGGAGTCTAACGAGCTAGTATAATTCCAAGATGACCATAAGGATTTATTTTTAGGCATAAACTGTTTTGAAGAATGTAAAACTATTTTATTTTTTGAGAATTTAAAATAATTTAGTGTTTTATATATCTCTTTATCAGCATCTTTGATAAGTTCTGTTGATTGATCTGCATGACAAGCCATAATTACATTATCATACTCCATTTCTCTGTCTTTAAGTTTAATAACTACAGAATTATTTTGAGGAGTTATAGCTTCAATACTACTATTAATTTCATATTTAAAATTAGATTTTTGTAGTATATTTTTTATATATTGTTGACTTCCAAATTTCACTGTTTTCCACTTAGGCCTATCTTTTATATTTAGTAACCCATGATGATAAAAAAAATATAGAAAAGTTGTGGTAGGAAATAATAGGGCATTTTTATTTGAACAAGACCAAATTGCTGAGGCTATAGGTATTATATATCTATCTATAAAATAGGAGGAAAAATTATTGTATTTAAGCCAGTCACCAATAACACTATTATTATCCTTACTATTTTTAATATATTTTGTTGCAATTTTCTTAAATCTAAAAACATCATATAATAATTTCCATTGATTTAAATTAATGATATTTTTCTTTTGGCCAAAAATACCTCCTAAACCTGAACCCGAGTATTCATATAAGCCATTATTTAAAGATATTGATAAGGACATATCACTATCTATGCTGTCAACATCAAGAGCGTCAAAAAATTTTGTTAAATTAGGATAATTTTTATTATTATAAACTATAAAACCTGTATCTACACTTATAGGAACTTCTTCAAATTTATTTCTACTATAATTTATATTGATAGTATTTGAATGTCCGCCTAATTTTTCTGCTTTTTCATATATTGTAACTTGATGTTTTTTTGATAAAAGCCATGCAGCTGACAAACCAGCAATACCTGAACCTACAATAGCTATATTTTGTGAAGGATTAACTTTATTATTTTTTAAGTTTTCATTTTTTGTAGGAATGTATGTGTCCATTTAAGATATTTCCAAAATTAATAATTGTTTTTTATAGCTACTAACTTCTAATAGTATTAGATTGTAATAAAAAATTTTAAACATTTTATTTTAACTTTTTTGATTGAATATGATAAATCCAAATTTTATAGAATATAAGAACTTACATATAAAAATTTTACTTAGCTTGCTAGTCTTTATTTGTTTTTTTTCATCACTTAACACTATTCCTCCTTTAGATAGGGATGAATCAAGGTATATTCAAGCGACTGTTCAAATGATGGAATCAAAAGATTTTATTAATATTAAGTTTTTAGATACTCCCCGTTTAAAAAAACCTCCTGGAATTTATTGGTTACAGGCTTTATCAGCAACAATAACTAAAAATATTTTATTTTTAGACAATGCTCCTTTATGGTCCTATAGGTTGCCATCAGCAATAGCGGCTAGTATTTCGATATGGTTAACATTTCTATTAGGTAAACTTTTGTTTGGAAGAACGCAGGGTTTTATAGCAGCATTATTATTGTTAAGTTCGCCATTAGTATTTATTGAATCACATATAGCAAAAACAGATTCTGTATTAATGGCATGCGTTTTATTTATCACTTATATTTTATCGAAAATAATATTTGATAAAAAATTTAAAGATATAACTTTTTCGACGTATATATTATTTTTCACATGGTTGATTATGGGATTTGCCTTCCTAATTAAAGGACCACTTATATTTTTATTTATATTTTTTACGACGATATTCTTTAGGATATTTAGTGGTGTCAATTTTATTAAAGATACAAAAATTATAAGAGGTTTTATTTTATTTTTATTAATAACATTACCTTGGTTTATTTTCATTAATTTAGGTGAAAATAGTAATGTATTTTTAAATTCTATCAAAAAAGATATGCTTTTTAAAATGATAAGCGTTCAAGAATCTCATGGTTTCCCGCCAGGAACTTACTTTTTATCTTCAATAGTATTTTCTTGGCCAATTTTTTTGTTTATTCTACCAACTTGTATTTGGTCTTATAAAAATAAAAATAATAAGGCGGTAGTTTTCTTATTATGCTCAATATTTCCTGCATGGATATTTTTTGAATTAATGCCTACTAAATTAATACATTATGTTCTTCCGCTTTTACCTTGCTTTGCAATATTAACATCTGCAATGCTTGTTTCTTCTATAAATAGTAGAAGGGAGTTATCATCCTTAGATAATTTTTATATTAAATGTATTTCTATACTACCAGCAATAGGCGGAATTTTAATATCAATAGGAATTTTATTTTTAGCTAAGAAATATGGGGCAGGGTTAACTATGTCAGTCTTGATCATTACTATTATATATTTTATAGGTTCCATACTAAGTGCTTATTCATTATTTAATAGAAATTACATAAAAGCATTATCAAAAGTAGTAGTTGTAAATTTAATTGCCCTAAATATCATTTTTATCGCTTTACCTAATCAATTTGATAAAATTTGGGTAACTGAAAAAATATATGAGTATATAAAAGAAAAAAAAATAGATTCTTCTTTTGCAGTATTAGGTTATGCGGAGCCTTCTCTAATATATAGATTAGGGTCAAATACTAAAATTTTAACTAGTAATGAAGAAGCAATGGACTTTCTTTTAAAAAGTAATGTTAAGTATTTAATCATAGAAGACAATTATTTAAGTGAATTTAAAATTATGGCACATCAAAGCTCTTTATCTATAAAAATATTAGATAAAAAATTATCAGGTTTTAATTATTCTAAAGGTGAATTAATTAATATTACTTTAATTAATATAATTTAAAAATTAATTATAAAATTATCTTTCTAAAAAAGGAATTATTATTTATAATAATAATCTTACAGTTTTTGTTTTTATATTATTGAAATGGAGTGGGAAATGTTGCCAGAATTATCACCTAAAGTTATAGATTTATTGGAAAGAGTAAGCAAATTTATGGATGAGAACGTTTATCCTAATGAAGAAAAAATTGCAGCCGAGATTGCTGAAGGCGATAGATGGCAGCCATCACAAATACTAGAAGGTATTAAAGCAAAAGCTAAATCTGAAGGTTTATGGAATTTATTTTTGCCAGAAAGTGATCGTGGAGCTGGTTTAACAAATTATGAATATGGGCATTTATGTGAGTTGATGGGCCGAACTCAATTTGGGCCAGAGGCATTTAATTGTTCTGCTCCTGATACAGGTAATATGGAAACTTTAGAGAGGTATGCATCTGAAGAAGTAAGAGATGAGTGGATGTCTCCCTTACTAGAAGGTAAAATACGATCTGCATTTGCAATGACTGAACCTGCAGTGGCTTCATCTGACGCAACAAATATAGAATCATCTATAGTAAGAGATGGAGATGAATATGTAATTAATGGACGGAAATGGTGGACTTCCGGAGCCAATGATCCTCGATGTAAAGTTTTTATTTTCATGGGAAAATCTGATGCCAAAAACCCTGATAGGCATAAACAGCAATCAATGATCGTTATTCCAGCAGATTCATCAGGGGTAAAGGTACTTCGTCATCTGCCGGTATTTGGATTTGATGATGCTCCTCACGGACACGCTGAAGTTTTATTTGAAAATGTTAGAGTTCCAGTAAAAAACATGCTTTTAGGTGAAGGGAGAGGTTTTGAAATTGCTCAAGGCAGACTTGGACCTGGCCGTATTCATCATTGCATGAGACTTATTGGAGTAGCTGAAGTAGCTCTAGAAAAAATGTGTAAAAGAACAAAAGAAAGAGTAGCATTTGGAAAGGCAGTATCAGAGCAATCTGTAACTCAAGAACGTATTGCTGAATCAAGAATAATGATTGATCAATGTAGGTTATTAACTTTATTTGCTGCACATAAAATGGATGTTCATGGAAATAAAGAGGCGCGTAAAGAAATAGCTATGATTAAAGTAGCCGCTCCAAATATGGCATGTAAAATTATTGATTGGGCAATTCAGGCTCATGGAGGAGGGGGAGTTTCTAATGATTTTGGTTTATCTAAAATGTATGCTCAATCTAGAACATTAAGACTAGCTGACGGTCCTGATGAAGTCCATCGTAATCAAATAGCAAGATTAGAATTAAAAAGACATAACTAAGAGTATCTATTTATGAATGCAAATTATATTCTTAAGATAGACGATATACCTGTTAAAGAGGCGCATAAATTAGATTTAAATAAACTTAGTGCTTTTTTAATAGGTAAATTAAAAAATTTTTCAGGTATAGTTTCAATAGGACAGTTTAATGCTGGTCAATCTAATCCTACGTATGTAATAGAATCTAATGAAGGGTTTAGGTATGTGGTTAGAAAAAAACCTCCAGGTAAATTATTACCTTCTGCTCATGCTGTAGATAGAGAATATAAAGTGCAAAAAGCTTTATATGAAACGGATGTACCTGTTGCTAAAATGTATTTATATTGTGAAGACGAAGAAGTTATTGGAACTCCTTTTTATTTAATGGAATATTTAGAGGGTAGAGTTTTTGAAAACACCTCTCTTCCAGGTCATGATAGTGAGGATAGAAAAGCTATTTATAATAGTATGAATGAAACATTAGCAGCTCTACATAAAGTTAAACCTGAAGAGGTTGGATTAGAAAATTTTGGAAGACCGGGTAGTTATTATGTAAGACAATTAAAACGATGGTCTCAACAATGGGAGTTATCTAAACAGCAAGACATTCCAGAAATGCCATTATTAATTGATTGGTTATCAAAAAATATTCCAGAGAGTGATGAAACTACTATAGTACATGGTGATTATAGGTTAGGTAACTTAATATATGATTTAAAAAAACCCAAAGTAATAGCAGTATTAGATTGGGAGCTGTCAACTTTAGGACATCCATTAGCTGATTTGGGCTATAACTTAATGCTTCATGAAGAAAATTTTGATGTCAGAGTGGGCTATAGTTTAAAAAACTTAGACTTGGTTAGTTTAGGAATTCCTACCAAGGACTATTTAGTAAAAAAATATTGTGAAATGCTTGATAGAAAAATTATTAATCCAAATTTTTACATAGCATTTTCTATGTTTAGAAATGTCGCAATTTTAGAGGGTGTACTGGCTAGAGGAAGAGCTGGTAATGCTGCATCTTCTTCTGCAGAAGAAAAAGGCGCTTTATCTAAGCCGTTAGCTAAAATTGCTTGGAATCTAGTACAAAATAGTAATTTAGGTTAATTATTTCTAAACCTTAAATTTTCTCTAGATAAGTCAGAAATTTTGCTACAACCCATAAGTTTCATATCTCTCTCTATTTCGCTTCTGAAGTTTCCTAAGGCTTTTTCAACACCTGGTTGCCCACCTCCTGCTAAAGCATATAAATAATACTTTCCTCCGGAGCAGCATTTAGCTCCTACTGAAAGAGCTTTTAAAACATGAGTTCCTCTTTGTATTCCTCCATCACATATTACATCAATCTTATCTCCTACAGCATCTACAATCTCAGCCAATTGATCGAAAGGACTTCGGGATCCATCTAACTGTCTTCCGCCATGGTTAGAAACCATTATTGCAGTAGCTCCTATATCTACAGCTTTTTTTGCATCTTCAACACTCATAATACCTTTAAGACAAAAATGTTTACCCCATTTCTTATTAATGTCTTCTGCATCTTTCCATGTCATATTTTGGTCTAGCATTTTTGAAAAATAATCTCCTACAGATATTGCTATATTCGTTCCTGCATTTACATGTCCTGATAATTGAGGAAGATCAAATTTTTCATGTGTAAAATAATTTATTGCCCACATAGGGTGGCTAGCAAAACTTAGTAGACTTTTTAATGTTAATTTAGGAGGGCTAGTAAACCCTGTATGCAGGTCTCTTTCTCTATTTCCTCCAGTAATAGTATCTACTGTTAAGGCGATTGCTTCATAATTTGCTTCTTTACAAAGGCTAATCATATGATCATTTAGACCTTTATCTTTATGGTAATATAATTGAAATAATTTTGGTGATGATATTTCTTGACTCATTTTCATTATATCTACAGTTCCTAAAGAAGATAACCCAGAGAATGTACCAAATTTTTCTGCTGCTTTTGCTGTCGCTAATTCACCATCATGATGAAATAATCTCTGTAGTGCTGTAGGAGAGCAGAATAGAGGCATATCTAGTTTTTGTCCCATTACTGTTACAGACATATCAACATCTTCTACACCTGCTAGAACATTAGGTACTAAATCACAATCTTCATATGCTGCCGTATTTCTGTCTTTTGTGATTTCATCATCTGCTCCGCCATCAATATAGTGAAAAATAGGACCTGGTATTTTACTTTTTGCTAATGCTCTAAAATCTTTAGTGTTATGACAGTCTTTAATTCTTTTAAATACCATTTTAAATAAACCTTTTTTATAATTTAATACGTTAATTCCTATATATATAAATATAAATAAAATTCTATCTATATATTATAGAATTATATTTACTTTGGAGCCATTCTTAATGACCCGTCTAAACGAATTGTCTCTCCATTTAACATTTCATTTTCATAGATAT
>JAYGEJ010000163.1:0-2923 GCA_046582425.1 Alphaproteobacteria bacterium | reverse complement strand
GCACCAGTTTCAGTAGTTAGCCTTTTAACTCCTTCTTGTTTATTATAATATGCTTGAGGAACAGCTGTATTAGGCTTATGACTACCTGAAGGGCTTACTCCTTCATATTTATAATAAATTTTGGCAGGTGTATCTAAAGCTTTTTCTAACTTTCTTGCTCTATAAAGAGGACTAGGTCTCCACTGTCTATAAATTTCTCTAACTTGGTCTGGTATTTCAATTTCCCTATCAGTACTAACCTCTTGCATAATCAATTCCATTGGAAATAACGGAGCCAAGTCCTCAGGTCCTATTGGTTCTCCTGTACCAGGGTTTAATGGAGGGGCTAGTGGAGTTTTTAAATCAGAACAAATATTGTACCAATGTGTAGGCATTTCATGTTCATTTAATAGAATTTTTACTCTTTCATTCTCATAATTAGTTTGATCTAATGCAGATAGTACATCCTGCTCTCCCTTTTTAAACATTATACTCTCCCCTTGAATTTTACTTTTTGGATTTAACCCATATACCCTTATCATGCAATAGTTTTATCTGTTTATCAATTACTTTAGTTTTATATTCTTTATGTTTCATAGGAACTCTATCAAGATATAGATTTTTTGGATAAATTGGATCTTTATATAAGAGCTGATATAATTCAGTTCTAATATCTTTCATCCAATTATCCCATTGTGCGTTTTCTCTATGAAATCTCATAGCTTCTATATCTATTACACCTGATACATATGTAGAAGACCCTCCATAATCCTGCCTACCTACAATTTTACCTTTATGATCTATAATATATGATCTACCTCCAAATGTGTCTATTGGTGTGTCTCCTTCTTTATGTAAATAATATGTTCCCATATTAGGAGCTACAACATACATGTTATTATCTAACGCCCTTGCTCTACTTTGAATTTCAAACATATCGTTTCCAGTTGCGGGATGAGGGTAAGAAGCTCTATAAACAACTTCAGCTCCATTTAATGCTAGTGCCCTTGCATTTTCAGGATAAGAACCTTCATTTGCCATCATAATACCTAAGCGTCCTATATCAGTCTCAACTACAGGCCAAAAAGCATCAAGGTTATTTCCATATTTTTCTATCCACCAATCATATATATCATGAGGACAAACAGAATGTTCAACAGGAAATAAAGGAGAAACCTTATAGTGAACTAATATTACTTCTCCAGATGGATCTATAATAAAACCACAATTAAAAAATCTATTTGGCCAATCTGGATGCCTGGCTTTAGCCTGGGCTATTATATAGCTATTATATTCTCTTGCTATTCCACCTAGCATATCTGTTTCCCATCCAGGTATATCTATACAGCAGGTTTTTGCAAAATCTTCATGTTCTGCATCAAGTACTTCATCATTAAATCCCTGAAGTGCTCCTTCAGGAATAGCTATTAACCTAACTGGAATATCTAAACTTGATAACCAAGAAGCTGCCTTAGTTAAATGTTTAATATGTGTTAAATTATGCTTAATATCTGATCTATGTCTAATTCCTCTAACGGTAGGAATTAACCCAACAGCAGTATATGGTTTTATGCTCATTTGTTTTCCAAAATAAAATTATTAGATTGGGATTAGATATTTTTTAAAAGAAAATGTCCATATAATTGTATAAATAATTATTAAAGTAACTTTAAAATTGAATCGATAACGTTACTAGTAGAGGCTTCACCTCCAAGATCAGGAGTAAAGGGTCCTCCATTATTTGCATAAAGCTTAATAGCATTAAATATTCTATCCGCAGATTTATTTTCTCCTAGATGATCTAGCATCATCATTCCACTCCATATTGCACCAATAGGATTAGCAATGTTTTTTCCTACTATGTCAAAAGCAGATCCATGAATTGGTTCGAACATTGAGGGAATTTTTTCACTGAGAGTTATATTTGCAGTAGCACCTATACCTAAGCTTCCGGTAAGAGCAGAAGCTAAATCAGATAAAATATCTGCATGTAAATTTGTTGCAACCATTACATCTATTTTTTCTGGATTATTTACCATAACCGCAGTTGCAGCATCTACTAACAATTTATTTGTCTTAACTTTGGGATAATTTTTTTTAACTTCATAAAACATTTTATCCCATAATTTCATACCATGTTTCTGCGCATTAGATTTAGTTATTAATGTTAAATGTTTTTTTGGTCTTTTAGAGGCTAATTTAAAAGCATAATCATGTATTCTTCTACAGCCTTCTCTTGTAAAAACTGCTAATTCGCTTCCAATTTCAATAGGTAAATCTTTATGGACTATTCCACCAGAACCTGCATATTCACCTTCACTATTTTCTCTAACTATTACCCAATCAATATTTTTTGCTATGTCTAAATTTAAGGGAGAATTAATACCATCTATATATTTAGAAGGTCTTATATTTGCATATTGATCTAGTCCTTGACAAATCCTAAGTCTTAGTCCCCATAGAGTAATATCATCATCGATATCTTCATCTCCTACCGCTCCAAAAAATATTGCATCATATTTTTTTAATTTTTCCAAACCATCATCTGGCATCATCAATTTATTTTTTTTATAATAATCACTTCCCCAATTATATACTTTCTCTTTAATTAATATATTATCTAATTTTAATGCTTTTCTTATAACCTTTAAGCTTGCATTAATAACCTCTGGACCAATACCATCACCAGGTAATACAGCTATATTATATTTATATTTATTATTTTTATTAAATTGTTTCATACACTAATATCTTATAATATTGTTTTTAAAATAATATATTAAATTAAGGGGGATGGAAATGATTAATTATACTAAGGAATTTTCTGACAAAGTAGCAATTATAACTGGAGCTGGAAGTGGTATTGGCAAAGAAACAGCAAAAAGAATGATTGATAATGGTGCTAAGGTAGCGCTATGGGATTACAATGAAGATACATTAAACA
>JAYGEJ010000121.1:0-2914 GCA_046582425.1 Alphaproteobacteria bacterium | reverse complement strand
AAGATATACGCCATGTATAAATTAATACACAAGAATTTTAAAATATTAATATATTTTTAATAAAAAAGATTATAAAAATACTTTAAGGATATTTCATGAAAAGAATGATTGTTAATAAGTACGGTGGACCAGAAAATTTAGTTCTAGAAAAATGTGAGCCACCAACTATAAAAGAACTATCAGTTAGAATTAAAGTAGAAAATGTCGGAGTAAATTTTGCCGATACCTTAGTAATTAGGGGAAGATACCAAGAGAGACCTCGTCCTCCTTTTTCTCCAGGTTTAGAATTATCAGGAACAATTATAGAAACAGGTTCAAAAGTAAAAAGCTTTAAAATTAATGATAGAGTAGTTGGTATAGCAAAGTATGGAAGTTATTGTGATGAAATAATCATGCCAGCAGAAAATGTGTATAAAATTCCAGATAGTATGGATTTTATTACTGCTGCATCTTTTCCAGTGGCATATGGAACAGCTTTTGGAGCAATAGATTGGAAGGGGAAACTTAAAAAGAATCAAACATGTTTAATACTAGGAGCAGCTGGAGGAGTTGGTTTGGCTGCTGTTGAACTAGCTAAAGCATATGGAGCAAATACTATAGCTGCTGCTGGTAGTAGTGAAAAATGTGAAACATGTATACTGCATGGTGCTAATAACACTATAAATTATAATAACGAAATTTTTAGGCACAGCCTTAAAAAATTAGCACCAGAGGGTGTAAACCTTGTAATAGATATGATCGGTGGAGAAACGGCTGATGATGCTATAAAAACCCTCGCATGGGAAGGAAAGTTTGTAATAATAGGTTTTGCTGGAGGAAAAATACCTAAAATTCCAGCAAATCGCCTACTACTTAAAAGTTCTTCTGCAATTGGTCTATATTGGGGACAATACGCTTTTATTAATCCTTCTCTTATTGGGGATTCATTTTCTAAACTCATGAAAATGTATGAGGAAAAAAAGTTAAATCCTAAAATTGGAAAAGTGTTTAAACTTGAAGAAGCTAGTGAAGCACTAAACTTTCTATTAAGCAGATCAAATACTGGCAAAATTGTATTAAGCTGTAATTAAAACTTAAATGAATAAATCTAAAAAATTTAAAAGATTTTGGAATAGTTTAAATCCTAATATTAAAGGATTTCTATTTATACTATTAGCTTCGGCTACTTTTCCTATTATGGGAACAATCGTGAAATATCTAACTGCGGAACTTCATCCATTTCAAATAGCATTTTTTCGCTGTTTTTTTGGATTAATAATTCTTTTACCTATTATCATAAAAAATAATCCATATAAAATTTTGAATACTAATAGATTACACTTACACATTTATAGAGGCTTATTAGGTATAGGAGCAATTATGGCTGGCTTTACGGCTTTATCTATGATGCCTCTAGCAACGGCAGTAACTCTAGGATATACGAGAATATTATTTCTAGTTCCACTCGCAATAATATTTCTTGGTGAAAAGCCTGGTCTAATAAGAATCATTTTAATAATTTTGGGATTTATGGGGGTTATATTAATTATTAACCCTAATAACGATTCTAGTATTACGTATTACTCCGCAATAATAGCATTAATTAGTGCATTTTTTGTAAGTTGTGTAAAATTAGCTGTTAAATCACTTACCTCTAGCGAATCCACCTTAACTATTCAGCTATATTATGGAATTATATCCTCAACTGGATTAATAATACCTTGTATTATTTTTTGGGGTTCTATAAGCCTTTTTAGCTTATTACTTATATTCTTAGCAGCTGTATGTGGAACTACTGCCCAAATGCTTACTATTTGGGGATTAAAAAATAGTACAACTACAGTAGTTATGCCTGCAGATTATAGTAGATTAATTTTTGCTGGAATATATGGGTTTATAATATTTAATGAGCTTCCTTTTTTAAATGAAATAATAGGCTCAATAGTAATAATTATCGCAACAATGATAATCTTATTATTAGATCAAATTAAAAGAAAATAATACTATATTACATTTATATTTATAGCTAGACAGACGGACCCTAAAGATAAAAAAACTATAATAGTAATAATTTTTCTTAATGGTAAATACCAATGAGGAAGCATTTTATTTTTAACAGCTCTAATATCTATAAAAAACATACTTAAAAATAATATCATCAATATTATAAAAATAAGTAAATAATTTGCTATAAAGCCCATAATTAAAAACCAACTTAAAAGTGCTGGAATAATTGATATAAAGTACCACTTATAATTAGTATCTTCTCTAATCATAGAAGCACCCCAATGAATTGCTCCAACGAATGATAAAATTATAATAGAATAATTTATCAAATTATATAATGCCATTAATTTTAATTCATAAGAGCATATCCAAATTGCTATTGATAAAAGAATAAATGGTAAAGTTCCGCCTAGTCCAAATATTAAAGGAGCTATTGGTATTTTATATAGACTAAGGAATGATAAATATTTACGCATTAATTATTTTCTATTATAGAAATTTTTGAAATTCTTTATCCATAAAATTAGCTAATAAAAAATCTTTATTAGATAAACCTGAGACATCGTGAGTAGTGAGAATTATGTCTACTGTATTATATACATTTTTCCATTCAGGATGATGATCTAATCTCTCAGCTTCTTCAGATATATTTTTCATCCACATAAAAGCTTCTTTAAAATCATTAAATTTATATGATTTAGATATAACTTGAGTGTTTTTATTTAATATCCAACCTTCTAAGTCTCTAAACTTATTTTCTATTTGTTCTTGATTTAATTTCATAGATTACTACTTTAATATCAATATTATTATATACCTTTATACTTTAAAAATAACCTAATTATACAAAAATGTTAAATTTATTAGCTTGTAAAATATAGATTTTTCACAATATATACTATATATTATAATAAATTATAATCTAAAA
>JAYGEJ010000159.1:0-6912 GCA_046582425.1 Alphaproteobacteria bacterium | reverse complement strand
ACAACCAAATTATTTCATCTAATTCTTTATTACTTAAGTCAGTTATAAACTCTTTAGGAGGAGAAGCTTTTGATCTTGGAATAGCTAAAGATAATTCAGCTTCAATTATACGTAAGTTACAAAATATAAGAAAATATAATATCTTAGTTACTACAGGTGGAGCGTCAGTTGGAAAGCATGATTTAATAAAAAAAGTTTTAGAAAATTTAGGAATGAAGTTAATATTTTGGAAAGTAGCTATGAGACCAGGTAAACCTTTAATATTTGGAATATTAAAAAATACGCTTATTCTTGGTTTTCCAGGTAACCCTGTTTCTTCTTACGTTAGCGCTTTAATATTTCTTAAACCATTAATTAATAAATATTCAAATATTGAAAGTAATAACGAATATAAAATAGGAATACTTGAAAAAGCATTAATTAAAAATGACGAAAGACAAGAATATCTAAGATCTGAAATATACTTAAAAGATAATAAACACTATTTATGTCCATTATCAGCACAAGATAGTTCTATGACCTCTTCTTTATCTAGAGCACACGGTTTAATAATAAGAAAACCGTTTGCAAGGGCCCTTAATAAGGGCAGTAAAGCCCCTTTTATCTTATTTGCAGATATACATACACTTATATAAATTATTCTCCTTGACAAAATTGATGATTTTTATGATAAATGTTTATGTTTTGTTCTTTTAAAGGAGGAATTATGCTTACTAAAAAACAAAAAGAATTATTAGATTACATAACAATAGTTAATAAAGAAAATGGCATTTCACCTTCATATGAGGAAATGAAAAATAAGCTAAGTTTGAAATCGAAATCTGGAATTCATAGAATTATTTCTGCTTTAGAAGAAAGAGGATTTATTAGAAAGTTAGCTAACAAAGCAAGGGCTATAGAAATATTATACAGTGAAAAAAATTATACTAAAAAAAATGAAAGTATAAATAGAGTGGTAGAAATACCTTTATATGGTAAAATTGCTGCTGGAACGCCAATAGAAGCAATTTCAAATACATCAAGCTTTATATCAACTCCAGATAGTATGATAAATAAAGGTGAGCATTATGCATTAGAAATATCTGGTGAATCAATGACTGGTTCTGGTATTAATGATAAAGACATAGCAATTATTAAGCGCACTTCCTCCGCTAATAATGGACAAATTGTAGTTGCATTAGTTGATAAATCGGAAGCAACGTTAAAAAAATTTAAAAAAACATCTTCAAAAATTGTACTTCTCCCTTCAAATGATTTATATCAAGCACAATCATATGAACCTTCAAGAGTTCAAATACAGGGAATTTTAGTAGGTTTGATGAGAAAGTATTAATATTAACTAAAATTAACTCTTATCTATAAATGGTTTTTATATGAAAGTTATAACTAGATTTGCACCATCTCCAACGGGTTATCTTCATATTGGAGGTGTTCGAACAGCTCTATTTAATTGGCTCTTTGCTAGAGCTAACAACGGTTTATTTAAGCTTAGAATAGAGGATACTGATACAAAAAGATCAACTAAAGATGCAAAAGATGCAATTTTAAAAGGACTTAAATGGTTAGATATAAATTGGGATGAAGATGAGGTATACCAATCTAAAAGAATAAATAGACATAAAGAAATAGGAAATGAGCTCTTAAAATCAGGATATGCTTATAAATGCTATTGTTCTCAAGAGGAATTAACAGAAATGAGAGAAAAAGCTCGTAAAGAAAAAAGAGCCCCTAGATATAATGGAATGTGGAGAGATAAGGATGAAAAGGATGCTCCTAAAGGAATAGAACCAGTTATAAGAATTAAATGCTCACAATCTGGATCAACTAATATAAAAGATATTGTTCAAGGAGATATATCTATAAAAAACAATGAGTTAGATGATTTTATTATACTAAGATCTGATGGAACACCTACATATATGCTTTCTGTTGTTGTAGATGATTATGATATGGGTGTGACGCATGTAATTAGAGGAGATGATCATTTTACAAACACATTTAGACAGAAACAAATTTATAGTGCTCTTAAATGGAATTTACCAATATATGCACATATTCCATTAATTCACGGGATGGATGGAGGCAAGTTGTCTAAAAGGCATGGAGCCTTAGGAGTAGAAAGTTACGATGATATGGGCTATTTGCAAGAAGCTATGCTTAACTACCTTTTAAGATTAGGCTGGTCTCATGGAGATAAAGAAATAATTTCTAGGGAAGAAGCTATTAAATTGTTTAATTTAGAAGCTATAGGAAAATCATCTGCAAAGTTTGATTTAGAAAGACTATCAAGTTTAAATGCCCATTATATTGAAAACAAAAACAATAAGGAATTAACAATACTTATAAAAAAATTCTATAAAAATAAAAAAGATATAGAAATAACAGAACATGACTTAGTATTAATTCAAAATGGAATGAATGGTTTAAAATCCCGGGCTAGAACTATTAATGAGCTATCTGAAATGTGCAGTTTTTATATAGAAAAGGCCCCTATTTCATTAGATAAGAAGTCTAAAAAAGTTTTAAATAAAGAAAATATATCCTTACTAAAATTATACTATGAACAATTATCTAAATTAGATATATGGAAAAGAACAGAGATTGAAGAAGATATAAAAGCATATTGCAAAAACAATGATATCAACCTCGGAAAACTCGCGCAACCTTTAAGAGCAGCAGTTACAGGAAAATCGGTTTCACCTGGTCTATATGAATTAATTGAAGTTTTAGGAAAGAATGAAACGCTTGCAAGAATAAAAAATATTAATAATTAAATATTTCATATATTGCATAGTTAAAATAGATAACTATAATACAATCTCTAATATAAATTTATAATATTTTTGGAAAACTGATGTCGGAAAATAAAAATAGTATAGCTAAATTATCTTTACCTAATGGAAATTCCTATGAATTACCTATTCATTCAGGAACTATAGGACCAGATGTTATAGAAATAAAAAAATTATATTCTGACTCAGATCATTTTACTTACGACCCTGGTTTCACTAGCACAGGCTCATGCAAATCAGATATAACATACATAGATGGAGACAAGGGAGTATTATTACATAGAGGATATAGAATAGAAGATTTAGCTGACAATTGTGATTATTTAGAAGTAGCTTATCTACTATTAAACGGACAACTCCCTAATAAACTTCAAAAAGCAGCATTTGATAATAAAATTACTACTCATACAATGGTACATGAACAATTAGCTTTATTTTTTAGAGGTTTTAGAAGAGATGCTCATGCTATGGCTGTAATGTGTGGCGTTGTAGGTGCATTAAGTGCTTTTTATCACGATAGTACAGATATTACAGATCCTAGTCAAAGACTTGTAGCATCACATAGATTAGTAGCAAAAGTTCCTACTATAGCCGCAATGGCTTATAAATTTTCTTTAGGACAACCATTTATATATCCTAGAAATGACCTCACATATTCAGAGAATTTTTTACATATGATGTTCTCAGTTCCAGCTGAAGAATATAAAATTGATCCAGTTTTAGCTAAAGCTATGGATAAAATTTTAATATTACATGCAGATCACGAGCAAAATGCATCTACGTCTACTGTAAGACTAGCAGGATCTTCTGGAGCAAATCCTTTTGCATGTATATCTGCAGGAATAGCCTCACTCTGGGGACCTTCTCATGGCGGTGCTAATGAAGCTGTAATACATATGCTAAATAATATTCAAAAGACAGGGAATGTTCATGAATATGTTAAAAAAGCAAAGGACCCTAATGATCCATTTAGATTAATGGGATTTGGTCATAGAGTGTATAAAAATTATGATCCACGTGCAACTGTAATGAAAAAAACTGCCGATGAAGTTCTAAAAGCAGTAGGTAAAGAAAATGAACCTATCTTTAAACTAGCGCGAGAATTAGAAAAAATTGCTTTAGAAGATGAGTATTTCATATCAAAAAAGCTATACCCTAACGTAGATTTCTATTCAGGCATAATATTACAAGCAATGGGCTTTCCTGCTAGTTTATTTACAGTACTATTTGCAGTAGCAAGAACTGTTGGTTGGGTAGCTCAATGGAATGAAATGATTGAAGATCCAGAGCAAAGAATAGGAAGACCAAGACAACTTTATACTGGCTCTAGTGAAAGAGATTTTATAAATATTAAAGATAGAACATAATAATTATTTTTGAATTAATTCAATACTATAATTATCTGGATCTTTAATAAAAGCAATAATAGTTTTACCGTGTTTCATAGGACCAGGCTTTCTAATTATTTCTACACCTTCAGATTCAAGAGATACACATAAGTTATATATATCTTTTACTCCAAAAGCTATATGACCCCAAGCATTACCTTTATTGTAATCATCCTTTTGTTCCCAATTATGGGTAAGTTCTAAAACAGTATTACTTTCTTCAGAGCCATACCCTAAAAAAGCTAGTGTAAATTTACCTCCTGGATAATCAGCTTTTCTTATTAGTTTCATATTAAAAAATTTTGTATAAAAGCTTATAGATTTATCTAAATCCATGACTCTCATCATAGTATGAAGTAATTTAAAACCAGATGCTGACATATTAAATCCTTTATAATTTATAATTAATTTAAATTGCTATTTGTAATATTTTAAAATTTCCATTGCCGCAATATAGTTAGGGTTACCATTAATATTTTTTAACTTATTTACACTATCTTCTAACTTTATAATTTGATTTTTTCTAATATTATTATCATCAATAAAATTCTTTGTTATATTATATATTTTATCCTCATTTACATCATTTTGAAATAATTCTGGAATAAAATTTTCTTTTAATATTATATTTAAAATCGTAGCTGTTTTAACTTTAGCTAAAATTTTTACTATATACCAAGTAACATAATTCAATTTATATAAAACTAACATTGGAGTTAATGCTTTTGCTAACTCAATAGTAACTGTTCCAGAAGCACATAATACAAAATCTATATTAGTAAATATATTATATTTTTCATTTTGATCATCAGTTATATAATAATCAAGGTCTGTATTACTAAAATACTTAGATATATTATTTTTATAGCCTTTAACAGTAACTACATAAAATCTAACTTTATCGTAATTTATATTAATTATAGATGCAGACTTTATAATAATAGGTAATAATTTTTCAATTTCACTTATTCTACTTCCAGGCAAAATTCCAATTTTTAAAATAGATTTATTTTTTAGAGAAGGTTCAAAATAATAATCGTTATATCTATATTGAGAGTCAAAAGCTATTGGGTGACCAGTAAAAGTTGTATTTAAACCATGAATGGTAAAATACTCTTTTTCAAAGGGATATAATACTAACAAATGATCTAGAAATTTTGCAATTTTTTTTGCTCTATAACTTTTCCATGCCCATACTGATGGTGCTACGTAGTGTATCCTCTTTAAATTTAACTCTTTTATACTTTTTTGTAATCTGAAATTAAATCCTGGGGCATCAATAGTTATTACAATATCTGGCCTAATTTCTATAATTTTTCTTTTAGTTAACTTAAGTAATTTAATTATTTTAGGAATTTTTGTAATAACTTCAAAAATTCCCATTATAGATAAATGTTTTATATCAAAAATTGGTTTTAATCCCTGTGAAATCATTTTTTCACCACCAACTCCATATATTATTATATTATTACTAGTTATTTTTTTTAGCTCATATAATAGACCTTCCCCTAAATTATCTCCAGATAATTCACCAGCTATAATAAAAATTTTTAATTTTTTATTATTATATACCTTCAATAAACAAGCCTTCATTATTTGCATAAGATATTACTTCATTAAAATTAATAATTAATATCTCTTTACTTTCAATAGCAACTCCGTCCAAGCCTGCATCTTTAACAGCTTTTAATGTATTTATTCCTATTACTGGTCTATCTATTCTTTTATCCTGTTGAGGTTTGATAATTTTAATAAAAACACCACCCTTTTCTTCTTTTTTTATAGATGCTGTCCTAGAAATCATACTATCTGTTCCTTCTGCAGCTTCTACAGCTAAAATAAGACCATTTTCAATAACTAAAGACTGACCAATGTCATTTAAACCTAATATTTTAGCTATTTTAAAACCATCCAAAATATCTCTTTTATTATCTTTATTTGGCTTATGTTTTCCTAAAAGACCAGTTGGACATAATAAAGACGGTATAATATTTTCTGGAGCTAAAATATTAAAACCTTCTTTTTCTAAAGATTTAGTTAGATTAGATAATATACTATTATCCCCGCTAATATTTGAGCCTATCTTTGCAAGAAACTTTGCTGTCCATAAATCAGGAATAATATTTTTTAATGAGGGTCTATTAATTCCTCCCACCATCAATATATCTTTAATTTCAAGGCCTTTAACAAATTTAATTGCTTTACCCATTTTTGACAAAGATACAGTAAAGTCTGCTTTATATTTTTTAGCTAATTCTTGTCCATTACCTTCTATTATGATTAAGCAATAGTCTCTACCTCTTCTCTCGCACTCTTCTACTAAATAAAAAGGTATATTTCCATTACCTGCTATTATTGCTAATTTAGGTGTTTTTATTTCCATTTTTTGGCTGGCAAATTGCGCGACTTGCACTTCCTTCTATAAATTTAACAATATCCATAACAGGTTCATTATTTTGAAACTCATCAGAAACATCTTTTATTCTTTCTTGTATTGTTCCTTCTGGAGCAAAAAGCAACCTATAGGCTTTTCTTAAATCATGTATTACTTCTCTACTAAAACCTCTTCTTTTTAAACCTATTATATTCAATCCTGATAAATATGCTCTATTACCAATTACTGAACCATAAGGAATTACATCACTCTCTAGAGCCGATAAACCTCCTACCATGGCATGCGAACCTATTCTTACAAATTGATGTACTCCGCTTAACCCTCCTAATATTGCAAA
>JAYGEJ010000115.1:0-26036 GCA_046582425.1 Alphaproteobacteria bacterium | reverse complement strand
TGAATTATACAAAAATGCAATTGTTGAACCTTTACCATTTGTTCCAGCCACATGAATTACTGGCGGTAGTTTTAAATGAGGATTATCTAATTTAGATAATAATTTATTAACTCTATCAAGAGAAAGGTCAATCACTTTAGGGTATTTTGAAGTTAATCTTTCTAATCTATCTAAAAATTTACTATTCATGAATAATTAGATATTCTCTCATTATTCTTATTATTTTGTAAAAGAAAAATAGTATTTGAAATAGCAGCTTTTAAGTTTTTTCTTGGAATAACATCATCTATCATTCCATGTTCTAAAAGATATTCTGCGGTTTGAAACCCTTCGGGAAGAGTCTCTTTTACAGTGCTTTGAATTACTCTAGGTCCTGCAAAGCCAATCAATGCTCCAGGTTCAGCAAAAGTTACATCTCCTAACATCGCAAATGATGCAGAAACTCCTCCAGTTGTAGGGTCAGTCAATATAACTATATAAGGAATATTTTTTTCTTTTAGTTTATTTACTCCAACTACAGTTTTAGGTAGCTGCATCAATGAGAAAATACCTTCCTGCATTCTAGCTCCACCTGAAGAAGTAAAAATTACTAGAGGAATATTTAAATTAACTGCCTCTTTTGTTGCTTCTAAAAAACCTTCACCTACTGCAGATCCCATAGACCCTCCCATAAAATTAAAGTCTAAGGCTACCACTATAGCACTATTTCCACCTATTTGACCAGAAGCCATAATTATAGCATCTTCAGATTTTGTTTTAGATTTAGCATCTTTTATTCTATCTAAATACCTTTTACTATCTCTAAATTTTAATGGGTCTATATTTATTTCAGGAATATTTAAATCTTTTATTGTTCCTTCATCTAGTATCCATTCAATTCTTTGTCTTGCTGTCATCTTCATATGATGGTCACAATTTGGACAAACATTCATGCTTTCAAATAAATCTTTGTGATAAACCATTTGGCCACAACTATTACATTTAATCCATAGATTGTTTGGAGTATCAGATTTTTTAATTAGGGCTCTTAACTTGGGACGAACAAAATTTGATAACCAGCTCATTAAATTTTCCTTATTAATTATTATCTCTTATAGCATTTGATAAACTTTTTACAAAATTAGATACTTCTTCAACAATAGATATCTTGTCATTATGATTTTTTTTATGTGCTGCATAAATTTTTTCTATAATTGCAGAACCAACAACAACTGCATCAGCAGTTTGAGCAATACTAACTGCTTGAAGCGGTGTTTTAATTCCAAAGCCAACAGCAACAGGTATGTCCGATAAACTTTTTATTATTTCTACATTTTTTTTAATGCTATTAATTTCTGGGGTTTTTGAGCCAGTAATTCCCAGGACCGAAACATAATATAAAAAACCAGAAGCATTATTAATTATTGTTGGAAGCCTATCAATACTTGAAGTAGGAGTTGCTAAACGAATAAAGTCTATTCCCATTTTTTTAGATGGGATGCATACTTCTTCATCCGCCTCTGGGGGAAGATCCACTATAATTAAACCATCTATTCCAACTTCTTTTATATCAAGTAAAAATTTTTTTACTCCATATTTATATATAGGATTATAGTAACCCATTAAAACAATAGGAGTATTTTTGTTGGATTTACGAAATATTTCTATAAGTTTAATGGTCTTATTTAATGTTTGTCCTTCTTTTAAAGCTCTTAAATATGAAGCTTGTATACTTGGTCCATCAGCCATTGGGTCGGTAAAAGGCATTCCTATTTCTAATAAATCAGCTCCAGAGACAGGAAGTTTTTTTAAGATTTCTAGAGATAGATCAAAGTTAGGATCTCCAGCCGTAATAAAAGTAATTAATCCTTTTTTATTATCTTTCTTAAGTTCATCAAACGTACTTTTAATTCGGCTTATTTTACTCATTACAATTTTACTCCAAGTGCATCTGCAACAGTAAATACATCCTTATCACCCCTTCCACATAAATTCATAATTATAATTTTATCTTTATCTAATTTAGGCGCGATTTTCATCACATAAGCTAAAGCATGAGAAGGTTCTAAAGCAGGAAGAATACCCTCGAATTTAGCACAAAATTTAAAAGCCTCTAGAGCTTCTGTATCATTAATACCCACGTAATTTACTCTATTCATATCTTTTAAATAGGAATGCTCAGGCCCTACTCCTGGATAATCCAATCCTGCAGATATAGAATGTGCCTCTGTAATTTGGCCATCATCGTCATGAAGTAAATACGTTCTATTACCATGTAATACTCCTGGTGACCCTAAAGATAGAGAAGCTGCATGCTCATTAGTTTTTAGACCTTTTCCTGCCGCTTCTACTCCATATAAGGCAACTGAATGATCATCTAAAAATGGATGGAAAAGACCCAATGCATTAGAGCCGCCGCCTATACATGCAACTAAAATATCTGGTAACTTTCCTTCAGCTTCAATTATTTGTTCTTTAGTCTCTTCTCCAATTACAGATTGAAAATCTCTTACTAACATAGGATATGGATGTGGCCCAGCCGCTGTTCCAATTATATAAAAGGTATCTTCTACATCAGATACCCATGCCCTAAGAGCTTCATTCATAGCATCTTTTAGGCTTTTAGAACCAGACTCTACTGGTACTATTTCAGCTCCTAATAATTTCATTCTAAAAACATTAGGAGCTTGCCTCTCAATATCTTTTGCACCCATATAGACCTTACATGGCAAACCAAATAGTGCACATACTGTAGCAGTCGCTACTCCATGTTGGCCTGCACCAGTCTCAGCAATTATTCTTTTTTTACCCATTCTTTTTGCTAAAAGAACTTGTCCTATACAATTATTAATTTTATGAGCACCAGTATGATTTAACTCATCTCTTTTAAAATAAACTTTTGCTCCTGACAGCTCCTTAGAAATTCTAGATGCGAAATATAACGGAGATGGCCTACCTATATAATGCTTATTCCAATATTTTATTTCTTTAATAAATTTTTTATCTTTTTTTGCTGCATTATATTCTTTTTCTAAATCTAAAATTAAAGGCATCAAAGTTTCAGCCACAAAGCGGCCGCCATATATATCAAAAAAACCATCTTTATCAGGACCAGTTTTATATGAATTGACCGCATTTTTCATTTTTGTATCTCATAATTATAATTATTAATTTTTTTTGTAAATAAATCCATTAATTCGATGCTCTTAATTCCAGAATTATACTCTATGCCTGAAGAAACATCTATAGCTTTTGTTTCGGTTAAACTAATAGCTTTATTAATATTATATATATCTAGGCCACCAGATAAAATCCATGGTTTAAATTTACTTAGCCATTTTTTGTTATTATAAATGATATTCCAATCAAAAGTTTCACCTGTTCCTCCATTATAGCCCTTTTTATTTGTATTTTTTTTATCAAAAAGAAAATAGTCACATACATTATTATAATATTCTATATTTTTTAAATCAGATTCATCTGCAATAGGTATAGCTTTTATTATTGGCTTTTTATAGAGCTTTTTAATCTCTTTGCACCTCTCTGGACACTCTTCGCCATGTAACTGAATATAATCTATACCCGCATTTATTCCTAATTTTATATGATCGTTACTTGGATTTACATAAACTCCTACAAAATTTATTTTGTTTTTAAAACTAGAAATAATTTTTTTAGAATCTTCATAAGTAATAAATCTAGACGAACCTTTTACATAAATAAAACCTGCCCAATAAATATTATTTTTAATAGCAAAAGCAACATGTTCTTTATTTGCTAATCCACAAAATTTAGTTTTTAGAAAATTATTCATACTAAATTTCTTTTGAAATAGCTTCTAAAGATTTACGAGGATCTTTAGAAGCAGTTATAGGCCTACCTATAACTAGAAAATTGGCTCCGTCATTAATAGCTTGACTAGGCGTAACTATTCTTTTTTGATCATTAATTTCTCCTCCGAAAGGTCTAATACCTGGTGTTACGAGTAATAGATCATTCCCAATTTCTTTCCTAATTATTTTAAGCTCTTTTGCAGAGCTCACTAAACCATCTAGACCCGCATCATTTGCTAATTTCGCCAAACGAATTACTTGATCTTCAACTGTGCCTTTAATACCTAAAGATGGAAGATCATTTTTATCTATACTCGTAAGAACAGATACACCCAATATTAATGGTCTTTTTAAGGATTGAACAAGACAGTATTCTGTAACTATTTCATTAGCTTTTCTTAACATATTATAACCACCAGATGTGTGCACAGTAATCATATATGGTTGTAAATTTAAAATAGCTTTTATAGCGCCAGCTACAGTATTAGGTATGTCATGGAACTTTAAATCTAAAAATATTTTTACACCTGTGTCAGATATTAATTTTATTCCTTCTGGACCATTAGAACAAAAATATTCTAGTCCTAATTTAAATGCAGCAACATCGGGGATAATTTTTGTTAATCTTAGAGCATTATCAGAATCTATTGTATCTATAGCTACTATTATTTTATTTTTAAAGTCCATAAATTTAATTTTCCATTAGAATTATCTTTTATTTATAGCTGAAAATATTGATACAAGCATTCCTATAAAAATTCCCAGAGTTACAGAAAATATAGCAAAAAAGAAGAGCGGTATTTCTATTCTATTATTTAAAGGCCAAATACCTATTAAAACATTTTCGGGGTTAGAAATAGAAAAGAATATCACTAAAATTAAAAAACATAAAAATACTATTTTTGATAAAAATTTTTTAAACATTAAATTCACCTAAATTAAATACTTAGGAATTTATTAAATTATTTAATTCTTTTCCTGCCCTAAAGTGAGGTAATAATTTACTGCTAACCTCAACTTTTTCTCCTGTTCTAGGATTTCTAGCAATTCTTGGAGGTCTATTTTTTATAGAAAAAGAACCAAAACCTCTTAACTCAATTCTAGTACCAGAAGTAATGCCTAATATAACTTCATCAAAAAATAATAGCACAGCTTCTTCCACCTCTGAATTTTCTAAATCTGGGCATTGATCTTTAATCAAATCTATTAATTCACTTTTAGTCATTTACTAACTCTCACAAGAAAACATAATTTTATCAATATAAAATTATTCTGCCATTAAACTAAAATTTAATAAACTAATTTATCAGTTAATGTTATTTCTTTTTTTCATTTTTTTTTACTACTTTTTTTTCTTTAGCAGTAGTTTTTTTAGTCACTTTTTTTGCTTTGGGCTTTAATTCCTTTTTTGGTTGATCTTCATGATTTTTATCATTTATTTTAGCTTTTTTCTTTAACGCTGCGCCAAGAATATCTCCAAGAGAAGCACCAGAATCTACTGAACCATAATCCTTAAGGGCTTGTTTTTCTTCTGCAACTTGAATTGCCTTGATAGATAAAGAAATTTCTCTATTTTTAGAATCTACTGATAAGATTCTTGCATCTATTTTCTCATCTACAGCAAATCTTTCTACTTTTTGATCAGATCTTTCTTTAGCTAATTCTGATTTCTTAACAAAACCATTTACACCTTCACTAATCTCAACGTGTAAACCTTTTTCATTGATGCTTTTAATAACAGTCGTAATAATATTCCCTTTTTTAAGGCTACTATTATCTTGCATTGGATCTTTGGTTAGTTGTTTGATTCCTAAACTTACTCTTTCTTTTTCAATATCTATCTCTAAAAGTTTAGCCTTAACTAGGTCGCCTTTCTTGAAATTACTTATAATATCTTCTCCATTAGAGTTCCAATCTAAATCAGAAAGATGAATTAACCCATCCATATCTCCTGGTAGACCTATGAAAAGTCCAAATTCAGTAATAGATTTAACTTCTCCTTCTACTTCTGACCCAATCTTATAATTTTTTTGTAAGTCCAGCCAAGGATTAGGTTTACATTGTTTCATTCCTAAACTTATTCTTCTCTTTTCTGAATCTATCTCTAAAACTATTACCTGAACTTCTTCAGAGGTAGAAACTATCTTTCCAGGTTGCATATTTTTTTTAGTCCAACTCATTTCAGATACATGAACCAAACCTTCTATACCTGATTCTAATTCTACAAATGCACCATAATCAGTTATATTAGTCACCCTTCCTGTAAACTTATCATCAACTTTATATTTATTTTTGGCAATCATCCATGGGTCTTCTTCTAGTTGTTTCATACCTAAACTAATTCGTTGAGTATCTGAATTAAATTTAATAACTTGAACTTTAACTTTTTGACCAATTGAAAGTGCCTCAGTAGGATGACTAATTCTTTTCCATGAAATATCAGTAACATGTAATAAACCGTCTACTTCTCCTAAGTCAACAAAAGCGCCATAATCTGTAATATTTTTAATAATACCGTCTAAAACCTGACCTTCTTCCATAGTTGAAACTAATTCTGCCTTTGCTTCAGCACGAGATTCCTCTAATACAGATCTTCTAGAAACAACTATATTTCCTCTTCTTCGATCCATTTTTAAAATATGAAATAATTGCGTACTTCCTACTAAATGATTTGAATCGCGAGTAGGCCTTACATCAACTTGACTTCCAGGAAGGAAAGCAATTGCGCCATCAAGGTCAACAGAAAAGCCACCTTTTACTCTTCCAAAAATTGTTCCATTTACTTTTTCTTTAATTTCTGAAGCCTTTTCAAGTGTTTCCCAAGATTCTTCTCTTCTAGCTTTCTCTCTAGATAAAACTGCTTCTCCAAATCTATTTTCTGCTTTTTCTAAATATACATCTATTACATCGCCAACTACTGGTACTTTATTATTATCTTTCCCAGAGAACTCCCTTAAATTTATTCTGCCTTCTGTTTTATAACCTACATCAATAATTATCATATCATTCTCTATTGATATTATTGTACCTTTTACTACCTGGCCTTCTTTTTTATCGTCTTGCTTAATTTGTTCTGCAAATAATTCTGCAAATGATTCAGTTTTAATTGTTTCTTGTTTATTAACCATTTTAAATTTATTCCTTAAACTATCTGATGCACCAATTATAATAACTGGGTTAAAATGCTTCCCACTATGAAGCTAAAATATACTTAATTTCTCAAGTACTCTTCTATATTTTTTTTAGCCAATAAAAATACTTCATCAGCGTCCAAATTAGTGGTGTCAATTAAGACTGCATCTGGAGATACAATTAAAGGTGAATGTTTTCTCTTGCTATCACGTTCATCCCTATCTCTTAAATCTTTTTCGACATGGCGCTTTATAGTACTTTGTCCTAAGGAAATCAACTCTTTCCATCTTCTTTCTGCTCTAACTGGCAAAGAAGCCGTAACAAAAAATTTTATATTTGCATTTGGAAGAACTACTGTACCTATATCCCTTCCATCTAAAATAACTCCTAATTTTTTAGGATGGCGTTTATTAGCAAATTTTCTTTGAAAAAGTAATAATAATTCTCTTAATTCTTTATAGCCTGATATTAGAGAAGCTAATTTGCCAATTTTATCACTTTTTAATTCATAATTATTAAAATCGTAATTAGTAAAGTTATAATTTTTTAGAAAATCTATTATTTCTTTTAAGTTTTTATAATTTATATCTTTTTCTTTAATTATTAATGCAGAAGCTCTATATAATTTACCTGTATCCAAATAAGCATAATTAAAATTTTTTGCTAATTTTTTTGCTAAAGTGCCTTTACCCGAAGCTGCAGTGCCATCAATAGCTATAGTTATATTTTTCTTCATATATCAACTGAGTCCCTAATATTCATGCCAATACTATTAACTTCTGAAATGAAATTAGGATAAGACGTAGATATAGATTTACAACCAATTACTTTTATAGGAGTCTTTGAAACAGCACCTAAGATAAGAAAAGACATGGCAATTCTATGATCATATTTACAATTAATAGATACGCCTCCCTTCACTTGAGAATTGCTTCCAAAAATAATAATATCATCATTACTAGCTTCAACCTTAACCCCACAGGAGATTAAACCATCTATAATAGCATTAAACCTATCACTTTCCTTGTGGCGCAATTCTGACAATCCTCTAAATATGGATTTCCCAGATGCAACGGCAGCTGCAATAGCTAAAATAGGATATTCATCAATCATTCTAGCAGAATATGTGCTATCTAAATTAATACCTTTAATTTTTGAATACTTAACATAAATATCAGCTATTGGTTCATCATAATTATTGATACTTTTATTTTTTAATTTAATTTTTGCTCCCATCATTTCTAATGCTTCTAATATTCCTTTTCTAAAATAATTAATGCCAACATTTTTTACTATTATATTTGATCCAGGAATTATTATAGCCGCTACAATATTGAATGCTGCAGAAGAAATATCACCAGGTATAGAAATATTATTACTATTTAAGCTTTTTCCGCCAGTTATTAAAATTCTATTTTTTCCAGAGGTTTTTGTTTTATATTTTATATTTGCTCCAAAATATTTTAATAAATTTTCGGTATGATCTCTTGAAGAAAAAGGTTCAATTATTTCGGTTGTCCCTTTTGCATTAAGTCCTGCTAACAAAATAGAAGTCTTTACTTGTGCAGAAGAAACGGGAGAATTATACTTAATAGGGAGAATATCACTAGATCCATTAACTATCATAGGAAGTAGTCCATTTGATGAATTAAAATTAATACCCATTTTTTGTAATGGTTTAGTAACTCTTTCCATAGGACGAGTTCTTAAAGAAGAATCTCCTGTAAGAGTAGCAATAATTTCACTTCCACCTATTGCTCCCATAAGAATTCTGGCTAATGTTCCACTATTTCCACAATCAATATTTTTATTAGGAGTCTTAAATCCAGTCAAACCAGAACCTACGACAAAATATTCATTATTTTTTTTAAGAATTTTTATTCCTAAAATTTTAAGTGCTTTTAGCATATTTAAGACATCTTCTGAATTTAACAAATTAGAAATTTTACTCTTTCCAACTGCTAATGAAGAAAATAATAAAGCTCTATGAGATATAGACTTATCTGAAGGAGGTTCAATAACACCTTTTAAATCTTTTACTTTATAAGAAGTTAAATTATTTTTAATAATATTTTTTTTAATCATATGTATTTACTTTATTATAAGATATAATTACAAATTATATATTAAATTTACAATTCTTTTTTGACATCTATATTATTAAATGGCAAATGCATACTATTATGTATGAACAACTAATGGAGTAATTTTATGGATAAAGCTGAATTAGGTAATAAACATATTTGTAGT
Organism: Alphaproteobacteria bacterium; assembly: GCA_046582425.1. Classification (GTDB taxonomy): domain Bacteria; phylum Pseudomonadota; class Alphaproteobacteria; order TMED109; family TMED109; genus TMED109. Next base: position 16,842 of record JAYGEJ010000115.1, on the reverse strand, counting down.
TCTTGTGGTACAAAATTTTATGATTTAAATAAAGAAATACCTACATGCCCTAAATGCGGAACAGAAATAATTATAGTAGTTAAGCCAAGATTAGGCAGACCTCCACTAAACAAAAATATTAAAAATGTTGTTAAAGTCGAAAAGCCAGAAAAAGAAAAAGATACTCAAGAAACAATTAATGAAGATGATACTAAATTAGATGAGGATATGGTAGAATTAATATCTATTGAAGATTTAGACGAGAATATAATTAGTGACGATAGTGATATAGAAGAAAATGAGAATAGTGAGAATAATCTGACTGATATTGCAAATATAGAATTAACAGACAAGGAAGAAGATACAGATTTATAGTCAAGATGGGGCCGTAGCTCAGTTGGGAGAGCGCTTGGCTGGCAGTCAAGAGGTCAGGGGTTCGACCCCCCTCGGCTCCACCAAGAAATGCTATTAAAACCTAAAAGCCATGCAAAAATAACATACCTATTAAACCTTAGAAGTCGGCTTAAATCCTTGATTTAATATATATTAGGTTTATAGCTATATCATTAAATAAGAGATTTAATCATTTTGGAATTTTAAATGAGATTTAAAAAACTAACTATAATTTTTATTTTAATAATTGCTTCAGCATTTCTAGCTATATTTGGTTTAGAATGGTGGAATACTAATAAAACTATAGTTTCAACTGATAATGCCTATGTTAGATCATCTATAACTACCATGTCATCAAGAGTATCAAGTTATATTCTAGAAGTTCCAGCTCTTACAAATGCGGTAGTTAAAAAAAATGATCTATTAGTAATACTAGATCCAGAACCATACCAAAATAAAGTTAATTCCTTAAGTGCTTCATTAGAAGCTGCAAAAGCTAAAATAGAGGCTTCAAAAGCAAAAATTGAAGCTGCTAAAACCAAAATTACTACAATACAATCTTCATTTAATAATATTAATGCAAATTTAAAATTAGTAAAAAGTGAAATCAGCAGTTTCAACTTCATGGCTCAGTCATATTCTAGCGAACTTGAACTAGCAAATAAAAATCTAACAAGAATGAGAAAATTATTTAATAAAAGTTCTATTTCTAGAGCAAAATTGGATGAAGCTATTGCAAAAGTTAATACTACATCACATAAATTAGATTCAGCAAATTCAAAAACTAATTCTATTAAAAATAAACTAGAAGTTCTCGCTACAGAGAAAGAAAAAATAAATTCATTAGAAAATGAATTATTAGTGGAAGTAAGAAAAGCTCAGGCAGAATTAAAAATATCACAAGCTGATTTCGAAAAATCTCAAGCTGAACTAAATATGGCAAAAGTTGACCTAGAATCCACAAAAATTTATGCCCCCATCGATGGTGTTATAGCAAACAGAATTGCAGAGCCAGGTCTATATGTTGAAGATGGATGGCCTTTAATGGCGGTAGTTCCAGTACATGATATATGGGTGATGGCCAATTATAAAGAGACTCAAGTCGAGAACATTCAAGTTGGTCAAAAAGCAAAACTGCATTTTGATGCATTTAAAAATAGTCCTATAATTGGAAAAGTGCATTCTATTTCCCCAGCATCTTCAGCTTCTTTTAGCCTTTTACCTCCTCAGAATGCATCAGGAAATTTTGTAAAAGTAGTTCAAAGAGTTCCTGTAAAAATTACATTTGATATACCGGAAAATATGTTAGGCAGAATAGTTCCAGGTTTATCTGTTTATGTTTCTATTGAAACTAAAAAATAATTATAATCAAAAAAATAATTAGTTATTAAAAGATATGTAGTTAATATTTATATTCTTATATTTTATAATTTAAGAAGGAATAAATAAAATAATTTCTCTTTCTAAAAATGATAAAAATAAAATTGCCTTTTGGCTGATGACGCTAGGTATGTTCTTTAGTTTAATTAGCGTACAAAATATAGGGGCAGCTTATAGGCATATTCAAGGAGGTTTAGGAGCTGCTCCTGACCAAGTAAGTTGGGTAATAACTTCTTTTTTAATAGCTGAGGTAATTATGCTTCCATTATCAGGATGGCTTAGTAGAGCTATGTCACTAAAAACCTTCTTCTTTATGTGTTCTATGGGTTTTACTGTAGCTTCTATATTTTGTGGCTTAGCTTGGTCTATAGAATCAATGATTTTTTTTAGGGTATTTCAAGGTTTCTTTGGTGGCGGTATGATGCCAGCTATGTTTTCAGTAATGTTTACTTTATACCCACAAAAAGAACAGCAAATAGTTGCTATTTTTACGGGTGTTATAGCGACTTGTGCAGCTGCATTAGGACCGCACATGGGTGGATGGATAAGCGATGAAATTGGATGGAGATTTGTATTTTTTATTACTATACCTTTTTCGTTTATAATTGGCATAGCTGTATATAAATTAGCTGATTTTGATAAAAAAGAATATTTATGGGATAAAATTGATTTTATAGGTATCATTTTAGCTGCACTGTTTTTAGGAACAGGTCTTGCCATTTTAGAAGAAGGAAGAAGAGAATATTGGTTTGAATCTAATTTAATTTGTATTTTATTTATTATTTTTATAATAAGTTTCATTCTTTTCATTATAAGAGAAATAACAACTAAAAACCCGATAGTAGATATAAGGGTATTTTTAAATAGAAATTTCTTAATATGTACTATTTTAGTTTTTATATGGGGTTTTGTTATATTTGCAAGCCAATATATATTACCTGTATATATCGCTCGCGTAAGAGAACTTGATGGTACAACTGTTGCTTCAATGGTTTATATAATGGGATTTTCTCAAGTAGCTTCTGGTTTTCTTGCACTAGTATTATTTAAATTTTTTAATAGAAGAACTGTTGCTTTTATTGGGTTTATAATGTTAGCCATTGGTACTTGGATGCAGGGTTTCATGATATCAGAAATAGGTGCTTATGAAATAATTTTACCTCAAATAATTAGAGGACTTTCAGCTCAGTTAATATTCTTACCGCTAGTATTATTATCATTAGGTGACCTAGAAGAAAATAAAATTAAAAATGCAAGCGGATTATATTCTTTAATGGGTAGGTTAGGTTCAGCTATAGGTATAGCTCTATCAAATACTCTTTTTGAATATAAAATATCAACAAGTTATGAATCCTTTACAAACTTGTCTTCACAAGCAATTAGTAAATCAGAAATTATAATGGGTAAAATCAAACATATTATTCCTCAACATCTAGATAATTCTCCAGAAAACATGAAAATGCTTATGCAAATTTTATATAAATTGGCTACTAATGAAGCAAGCGCCATAGCTTTTAATCAAATTATGCTACTAATGGCAGTTTTAGCATTTATAGCTGCTCCTTTGATTTATTTAGTAAGAGGTTTGAAAAAGAAATAAAAAAAAAGCCGGCTAAAAGCCGGCTTTCTAATAAAAATTTAATTTAATTAAATTTCTGCACAAGCATAACAGTTAATTTCAAGACCTACTGCAACTTCTAAAACTACTGGTGATTTCCACATATTATTTATCCCTTGTTAAAATTAAATATGTCTTAATATACATTAAATCTTTTCTACACAAACCTATAACATCAATTGGTATATCCTATAATACAGATTAGATGCTTAATGATTCTAATATAGGAGGAACATCATATGTTTTCGGTAACTTCATATTTTTCCCTGTTTCAACTAAAGCATTTATAAAAGATTTATAAGGTTCTATCCTTATGTATTGCGAAGGAATAAGAGAAATTATTTTCCTTTGTGGCAAATTAGTTTTGTATAAATTAACGTCAAAATCTATTTTTTTTCCTCCTAGTCTTGCGGCAAGCGCGGGAACTACTGCAACTCCCCTTCCAGATTGGACCATTGAAAGAGCTACTTCATATGTTCTTGTTTTAGCAAAAACTCTAGAATCAGGTAATACACTAGTAAACCATTCTTCTATTCTTTTTTTATGCTGATTTCCAAATTCAAATTGAATGATATTATTTAAAACTTTACTTTCTTTTGATTTTTTTAAATCTTCTAAATTTTTAATGTTTTTCAAAGATATGTTTTTTGGCACTGCTAATACATATGGATCTTCAAATAAATTAGATTTACTAAAGGATAGTATACTTTTAGCAATAGAATCTTCAGCTAATACTGCAACAGATAATTGTCTTCCATATAAGAGATCAATAGCCTCAGCAGGGGATATTTCGAGAATATCTAATTCTATGTCAGGAAATTTTTTAGATAATTCCTCCGATGCAGATGGCAATAAGTTTCTAGCAACTGAAGATAATAAACCAACTGATATAAGGCCTTTCTGACCACTTCCAAATTGGCGCAACCCCACCATCGTTTCTTCAACACCCGACAAGACTATTTCAGCTCTTCTCTGTAAAAATTGTCCTGCTTCCGTCAAACTCATTTTAGATCTTCCTCTTTTAAATAAGAGAGAGCCTACCTCATCTTCCAACTTAGAGATTTGTTGAGATAGAGAAGGCTGAGCCAAACCCAATATCTTACTAGCTTTTGTAAAAGATGAAGCTTGTGCAACAGTCCAAAAGATTTTTAGTTGATGTAATGTTATACCTATGTTTTCATTTTTCATTCTAAAGCCTTAAATTTAAAAAAAAGGATGACTTAATATAAGAATCATAATAACTATAGCGGAAAATAAAAAATATACTATTAAATACACTAAAAGGATCAGGATTTGAAAAAAAATAATTTAGGAAAAACAGATGTTATGGTTTCAGAAATATGTCTTGGGACTATGACGTGGGGACAACAAAATACCGAGAAAGAAGCTCATGATCAATTAAGTTTTGCGATAGAAAGAGGTATAAATTTTATAGATACAGCTGAAATGTATTCTGTTCCTCCGAAAAAAGAAACTTATGGACTCACTGAAAAATACATTGGAACATGGTTAAAAAATCAAGATAGATCTAAAATTATATTAGCTACAAAAATAGCAGGAAGAACCTCGAATGTCCCTTCGGGGCCTCCAGTACTTGACTGGATAAGGAAAGGCCCTCGACTTAATGAAGAACATATTTTTGAAGCTATTGAAAACAGTTTAAAAAGATTAAATACTGAATATATAGACTTATATCAAATTCATTGGCCTGAAAGAACAGTGAATAGTTTTGGTCAACTAGGGTATATTCATAATCCAAGAGAAGATGACATTGCGATTGAAGTAACATTAGAGGCTCTTTCTAAAGCAGTCCAGAAAGGTTTAATTAAATACATAGGACTTTCAAACGAAACTCCATGGGGAGTAATGAAATTTATAGAAGCCGCTAAAGAATTTAATCTACCAAGAGTAATTTCAATTCAAAATCCATATAGTTTATTAAATAGATCGTTTGAAGCAGGCCTATCAGAAATAGCAATTAATGAAGAAGTAAGTCTTCTTCCATACTCTCCTCTTGCTGGAGGAGTTTTGAGCGGTAAATATTTAAATGGTAAAAAACCAGAAAATGCTAGAATGACTCTTTTTGAAAGAATGCGAACTAGGTACACAAATCTACATGCAGAGAAAGCAGTAATAGAATATCAAAAAATAGCTTTAAAATATGGTTTAAATTTAACTCAGATGGCTATAAATTTTGTAACTAAACAAAATTTTGTTACCTCAAATATAATTGGAGCAACTTCTATTGCTCAGCTAAAAGAAAATATAGATTCTATAAATTGTGACCTTAGTGAAGAAGTAATCAAAGATATAGAGGAAGTTCACAAAATTTATACTTATCCATGCCCATAAAAAGAAGCTTATTTTTGTTTATATATATCAGATAGATGAGAAACTACCATTTTCTCATCTATGACCTCGTCCCTTACTCCTTTAAATTCTGCTAATTTTCCTCTTCTATTTACACCCCATTTATATTGTTCTGGCCACATTGCAAATTCTGGATCTGCATTTAAAGCCTGCGCTGCATGTAAAGCCCAGAAAGGATTATACATTAATTCTCTTCCTACAGCTATAAGATCTGCCTTTTCACTTTGTAATATCTCTTCAGCTTGATTAGGGTCAACAATAACTCCTACAGCCATTGTTTTAATTCCAGCTTCATTCTTCACTTTGTCTGCATAAGGAACTTGAAAACCAGGCCCCCTATCCATATTTGTTTTCATCGGTTTACCGGAATTATTAACTCTAAACAAAGGAGCTCCTGAAATACCTCCTGCTGAGCAATCTACAACATCCACGCCATGCTCTTCTAATTTTCTAGCTAAAATAACTGAATCATCTATTTCCCAACCGTTTTCTAATCCATCGACGGCTGATATTCTACAAAACAAGGGAATATCTTCTGGTATTACTTCTCTTACTGCATCAACAACTTGAAGTAATAACTTCATCCTACCATATATATCTCCCCCATATTCATCATTCCTTTTATTAGCTAATGGTGATAAAAAGCTATGCAATAAATATCCGTGTGCAGAATGAATTTCAATTACTTTAAAACCTGCTTTTATAGCCCTAGCAGCAGCATTTGCAAAAGCATTTACTATATCACTAATATCATTATTATCCATTGCTTTAGGAACAACCCAACCTTCAGCAACTGGAACATCTGAAGGTGCTATAATTTCCCAAGAAGGATTACCGGCTTTAGCATCTTCTTCGTCTAGAGGAAGGCCGCCATTCCATGGAGTTTTAGTACCTGCTTTTCTCCCAGCATGAGCTAACTGAAAACCTGGAACGCATCCCATTCTTTCTATGAAAGAAGTAATAGGTTTTAACGCATCCGCCTGTTCATCTGTCCAAATACCTAAACACCCTGGAGTAATTCTTCCTCTAGCTTCTACTGCTGTAGCTTCTGCGAAGATTAATCCTGTTTTACCTCTCGCAAAAGTACTTAAATGAGCAAATTGCCAGTCTGAAGCCATACCATTATTTGCTGAATACATACATAATGGGGATAAAACTATTCTATTTGGAATAGTTACTCCTCTTATTTTAATAGGACTAAAAAGTTTTGAGTCAGTTGCCATATTTTCCTCCAGGATTTAAAAATATATAATACACATTTATGAAAAATATTTAAATAAAAATATCTTATATTAGTGAGCTTCATCCCAATTATTACCTATACCTATTTCAACTTCTAGAGGAACTTTCATTTTAAAGCCTGGCTGAGGAGCATTAATCATTTTTGACTTTACTATGGCTATTAATCGATCTACATCACCCGAAGCGCATTCAAATATTAATTCATCATGTACCTGCAGAATTAATTTAGCATCAATATTGTCTTTTACTAAAACTTCAGGAAAGTATTTCATTGATCTCTTAATTATATCAGCAGCAGCTCCTTGCAAAGGGGCATTTATAGCTTGTCTTTCCGCTCCAGCTCTTATCATAGGATTTTTATCATTAATATTAGGAATATAGCATCTTCTTCCATAAATTGTTTCAACAAACCCATTCCTTCTAGCAAAATCTTGAGTATTCTCCATATATTTTTTTATTCCTGGATACTGGTTAAAATATAATTCTATATACTCCTTAGCTTCCGTTCTACTAATATTAAGTTGCTTAGCTAATCCAAAAGCGCTCTGCCCATATATTATACCAAAGTTTATTGTCTTTGCGTTTCGCCGCATTTCGCTTGTGACATTTTCTTTATCTACCATAAACACTTGAGAAGCTGTAAGGGTGTGAACATCTACATTATTTTTAAATGCTTTGATAAGAGATTCTATATTTGCTACTTCTGCCAATAATCTTAATTCAATTTGTGAATAATCACAGGCAACTATTTTTTTATTTTCTTCAGCAATAAAAGCTCTTCTTATAGCTCTTCCATCTTCCGTTTTTATAGGAATATTTTGTAAATTAGGATTGCTTGAAGAAAACCTGCCTGTCATCGCTCCCGTCATTTGAAAATGTGTATGAACTCTCTTAGTAATAGGATTTATTTGATCAACTAAAGCATCAGAGTATGTACTCTTTAGTTTCTGCAAAGCTCTCCATTCTAAAATTAACTCACAGATTTCATTTCCATCTTGACTTAATTTTTCTAGGACTGCTGCGGATGTTGAATAAAGTCCAGATTTTCCCTTCTTACCTCCTTTCAAACCTAATTTATTATATAAAATTTCTGCTAACTGTTTAGGTGAAGAAATATTAAATTCTTCATCAGCTAAATTAAAAATTTTTTCTTTTATAGGATTCATTTTATTTATAAAAATACTACTCAAGTTTTTTAAATAATTAGAGTTAATTCCTACTCCATTTCTTTCCATATATGCAATTACATTAGGAAGTGGCCTCTCAATAGTTTCATAAAGAGAAACCATATTCTCTCTGACTAATCTATCTTTTAAAAAAAGATATAAACGAAGAGTAATGTCTGCATCTTGCGCGGCATATTCTAATGCTTTTTCTAGGGTTACATAATCAAAAGTAACTTGGTCTTTACCTTTTCCAGTTATTTCAGAATAACTAATAGTAGTTATATTTAAATGTTTTTTGGATAGCGAATCCATCCCATGTCCAGATTGTTTTCCCGCATCTAAAGCAAATGACATTAGCATTGTGTCATGATAAGGATAAATATTTATATCACCCGCATTATATAATATAGTCATATCATACTTTATATTTTGTCCTATTTTAATAATACTAACATCTTCTAAGATAGGCTTTAATAAACTTAAAACTAAATCAGTATCAAGCTGATTAATTTTATCCGCAATTAGTCCTCCTTCTTTAGACTTATGGTTTAGAGGAATATAAATTGCATTTCCAGGTTCAATGGATAAAGAAATTCCAACTAATTCAGCAGATACAGCATCTATAGAAGTTGTTTCAGTATCAATAGAAACTATACCCTTAATCACTATATTTTTTATCCAAGATATTAATACTTGCTCATCTGTAACAAGCTGATAGTTATTTTTTTTTAAAGGTTTAATAGTTTCTTTATCGTTATCTTCCGGTAAGGCTACATAAGCACTTTTACTATCAATAAAACCATCCTCACTTGGTAACCTACCTATTAAACTATTAAAACCTTGTTTTATTAAAAAAGTTTTAAGTTTATTAATATCTATATCTCTTCTTTTAAAATTATTGAAACTTTCAATGTCCTTAATATCCTTAGACAATGTAACTAATTTCATACTAATTCGTGCCAAGTCAGCAAAATTAATTAAATTTTCTCTTCTTTTAGGTTGCTTAATTTCCTCTGCTTTCTCAAGCAAAGTATCTAAATCACCGTATTCGTTGATCAATTCGGCTGCTGTTTTAATTCCTATACCTGGAACACCAGGAATATTATCAGTACTATCTCCTGCCAATGCTTGAACATCTATGACTCTTTCAGGATAAACTCCAAACTTTTTTAAAACTTCCTCTCTTCCAATGTTAACCATCTTCATAGGGTCAACCATTTTTACATTATTATTAACTAACTGCATAAGATCTTTATCAGAAGAAATAATATCTACTGTCCAACCCTCACTTGAAGCTTGCGTGGAATATGTAGCTATTATATCATCAGCCTCATATCCTTTTAGTTCAATATATGGAATATTAAAGGCTTCTGTGGCCTCCCTAATTAATGAAAATTGAGGGATTAAATCTTCAGGGGCCTCAGACCTGTTAGCTTTGTATTCAGTATAAATTTCATTTCTAAAAGATTTTGATGCAGTATCGAATATTACAGCCAAAGAACCAGTTTTAGTTTCAGCCATAAGTCGCCATATCATATTACAATAGCCCATCACAGCATTTATAGGAGTTCCATCGTTTCTTGTTAATGGAGGAAGCGCATAATAAGCTCTAAAAATAAAACCTGATCCATCAACTAATGTTAATGACTTTTTATTAACTGTATTTTTATTTTCAGCTTCCATAAATTTTTCCCATAATGATTAATTATCATTTTATTAATCAATATTCTATAACTCATTATTAATTTTCACTTGCTAAATGAATTAAATTGTTGCTATTTGCATTAAATGTTATTTAAAAATATACCAACTAAATTTTCTCTAGTTTATTTCTCTATTTTTATGGTTATAGGAATAAATGCTCCTTTTTTTCCTCTTTGGCTGTCATCAAAAGGCTTTAATGAAAGGTATATTGCTATTATTTTAGCGACTTCAGTATTAACTAAATTAGTTGCTAATCCTTTTTTTGCAGGTCTAGGAGATAAATACGGCAATAGAAAAATACCCATGCTTTATCTATCATTTATTTCATCTATAGTATTATTTTCATTAAATATTTTTAATTCTCTATACTTACTTGCTTTCATAGCAATAATTAGTTGGTCTTTATTTGCTCCATTAATGCCATTAACGGAAAGCTTAACAACAACTGCAATTAAAAAATATAATTTTGATTATGGTAATACTAGATTATGGGGATCAGTATCATTTATAATTTTTGCTTTTTTTGGAGGAATAATAATTGAGAATTATGGATTAAAATATGTGCCCTTGTTAATGACTATTGGTGCAATATGCTTATTTGTCTCTATAATTATTATGCCTTCCATAAAATCATTGCCTGCTAGAAGAAAAATAAGTACTTATGCTTTATTAAAAAATAGAAACTTTTTTCCGTTCTTGCTAGCATGTGGAGCTATTCAAAGTAGTCATGGCTTATATTATGGTTTTTCAACTATTTATTGGAAAAGTATAGGTATATCAGAAACTATAATTGGAGCACTGTGGGCAGAAGGTGTTGTTTTTGAAATCATTCTTTTAGCTTATTTTTATAAATTTAAACATTATACATCACCAAAATTTTATCTTGTAATAGCAGGAGTATTAGCAATTGTGAGATGGAATTTAATGGTATTTGCAGATAATATTTTATTTATTGCTATAATTCAAACTCTTCATGCCTTTACATTTGGGCTAACTCATTTAGCTGCAATATATTTTATATCCCAAGTTATGCCAGCTCGATCACAAGCTAAATGCCAAGCATTATATTCTGCAATATCAATGGGAGCATTTCTAGCCCTTTCAATTGCATTTTCAGGTGACATATATAAACTTTTTTACGACAAATCCTTTTTCTTCTCTTCTTTTCTAGCTTTTATAGGAATAGTAATATCTCTAAAGTTCATTAAAACTAAGAGGATTTTTTAAATAATTTTCCACAGTACGGACAATTAACTGTTAATTCATTTTCTCCAATAGTTAGATATATTTTTGGATGACCATTGCCATCATCACCACCAGAACAAGCAAATTTTGCTATTTTCCCAATTTTATTTTCTTTAGTATTTATTTTCATAATAAAAAACCTTCTTATAATATATTGAATTAAATGAATGAAAATGTTACCGACACTTATGTTCAATAAATATATTATATAAAAGAATAAAATAAATGGCTATTGATAATAAAAATTATGCTATTGAAATAAATGGTTTAAGAAAAATTTATAACTATAAAAAGCCTAATGCTTTTGAAGCATTAAAAGGCATAAACTTAAATATTCCTAAACAGTCAATATTTGGTTTATTGGGAGCTAATGGTGCAGGTAAATCTACATTAATAAATATTATTGCTGGCTTAGTAAAAAAAACAGAGGGAAAAGTTAAAGTATGGGGTAACGATATTGAGACTGATGAAAGAAATGCAAAATTATCAATAGGTGTTGTTCCTCAAGAATTGATCTTAGATCCATTTTTTACACCAAGGGAAACTTTAAAATATCAGAGTGGTTATTATGGCGTTCCCAAAAAAGAAAATTGTGTAGAAGAGATATTAGAAACTGTCGGACTTTCAGATAAAGCTGATGCATATCCGAGAAGTCTTTCTGGAGGAATGCGAAGAAGGCTAATGATAGGCAAGGCTATGGTTCATAGACCTCCTATTCTAATTTTAGATGAACCAACTGCTGGAGTAGATGTAGCACTTAGACAATCTTTATGGAAAGAAGTTAAAAAACTTAATGAAGCTGGAGTTACTATAATTTTAACAACTCATTACCTAGAAGAAGCTGAAGCTATGTGTGATACTTTAGCTATAGTTAATAAGGGAGAAATAGTAGCTGAAGGCCAAACTAATGAAATGCTTAGTAAATTAGATAAAAAAGAGTTAATAATATTATTAGAAGATGAAGAGGCTGATAATATTAGATTAGAAGGCGTGGATATAGAAATATTAAATAAAAGTCTTATCAGAATAGCTTTTAAGCCTAGTATAATTAATGAAGGTGAAATTATAGAAAAAATTTATACTAGTGGCTCAAAAATAAAGTCCATAAATTCAAAAGAACCAGATTTAGAAGAATTGTATTTGGAACTTACAAATAATGATGTTAGCTAATTTAATATTTATAATAACAAGTGTTCTTTTAAATGCTTTAGCCCAAATTTTGTTAAAAGCAGGAATGAAAAACTTCAACAATATAGACTTAAAAAATAATGTAATTCAGACTTTTATTTCTATATCTATAAATCCATACATTATATGTGGCTTTATTTCCTATGGTATATCTATTTTGTTATGGTTATGGGTTTTATCTAAAGTTGACGTAAGTTATGCATATCCTTTCCAAGCCTTAGGCTATATAGTGGTTACAATATTAGCATGGCTTATTTTTCAAGAAAATATTAATTTAACTAGAATAATAGCTCTTATATTTATTACCGTGGGGCTAATTATTTTGGCGCTTTCTGCTAGAGCAAATTAATTATGTCTAGATGGGTTTTAATAGGAGGCGCAGGATTAACTGGCTTAAAAATATCTGAAGATTTAATCAATATTCAAGTCCCTAAATCTAAAATAATTATAGCTGATTTAAAAAAACCTCTAAAAAATGTAAATTTAAAAGTTACAAAAGTATTCTGTGATATATCAAAAAATATATTACCTAAGTTTGAAAAAAATGACATAATAATACATTTAGCCGCAAGACAATATCACTTCAAAGTTCCTAATAAAAATCAATTATCTTGGTTTAGAGAAGTAAATGTAAGTGGAACTCAAAATGTAATTAATAATTGTTTAAAATATAAAGTAAAAGGATTAATTTTTTTTTCAACTGATATGGTATACGGTATTCCAACTTTTATACCTTTAACTACTAATCATCCTAAAAACCCCATAGGTCCATACGGAAAAAGTAAATTAGAAGCAGAAGAATTATGTTTTTCAGCTAGAAAAAAAGGGCTCGCTATTACTATACTAAGACCTAGACTTATTATGGGTAAAGGAAGACTTGGGGTGATGAAAAAATTATTTTCTTCTATATTCAATAATTTGCCAGTCCCCTTAATAGGTAGTGGAAAAAATTGTTATCAAATGATATCAGTTTATGATTGTAGTAAAGCAACTCTACTTTCTGTAGAAAAAAACTTTCCTAATTTTGAACTAAATTTAGGGTCAGAAATTGGCCCTAACGTAAAAGATTTATTAAACTTATTAATTAAAAGAGTGTATTCTAAATCTAAAATTATACCTCTACCAGCATTCCCACTTAAAATAGTTTTAAGCGTAATGGAAAAAATAGGTTTCCCTATACTTTATAAAGAACAATATAAGATTGCTGATAAAAATTATATCGTTGATATTTCAGACACTTATTCTAAGATTAGTTGGAAACCTAAGTATTCAGATGAAGACATGATTATAGAGGCATATAATTATTGGAAAAATATTAAATAATGCAAAAATATTTTTTAAACATAATAATATTATTATTAATTATTTTATGTTTTGGTCTACCTTTATCAAATTGGGGCGCGTTTATTACCATTTTGGTGATTATATATGCAATAATATTAAATAAAACCATAATTAAAACTAACTTTTTGATAGCATCTATAGCAATAGTATTTAGTTTGAATATAGTTAAAATGAATATGAATAATGATGTTATCCACATGGGAGAACAAATTTATTCTCCTGACGACTCATATCTACAAGAAGTGTTACCAAATAAAGTTGCTTTTATGGCAAAAAATGAGTGGGATAAAATAGCTCAACCTTTTGAATCATATCCGAATAATACTGAGAATACTAGCAACCCTTGGGCGTTTTCTGCCGACGCTTTTTTTGATTCTCCTAAAATGACAAGATCTATAAAAAATATAAATTTTAAAAACAGATATGATATGAGAATTGGAGTTCTTAACGACGCGAAATATAATTACTTTGGAAATAACTTTGGTTCATCTGGTGCATATTACCCGTTAATATTTTCTTTTTTACTACCTGAAAGTTTTAATGCTGAAAAACTTTGTTGGAGTGGGAAATTGATAATTGAAGAAAATAATGAATGGATAGAATATTATTCTGAAGAAGTAAAATGTATTGTATTAACTAGAAATTATTGGGGATCTAAAGAATATTTAAAAATTTACGCTTTAGACTTTAATAAAACTATTCCACTAAGCATAAAGATAGACAATAACAGGCAACTATTACTTTATTTACTATCAATTTTTTCTTCAATTATCATAATATTATTACTTACTAATTTAAATAGGTACGACTTTTCACTAATTTCTTTATCTATTTTATGTATTTTAATTTATATGGCAGATCAATATTTTAGAGGAGAACATCCTTCAAGTTTTTCAGGCATGCCTTATATGGGAAGAGGGAATGATGGCTTAACACATTATTCTTTTGCGCGTGAAATGGTAGAGGCCCTATATAATAATAATATTAGAGAGTGGCTAAGAGGAAGCGAAGATATATTTTATATGATGCCAGGTATGCGCTACTTATTAGCTATTTCTATGCCCTTTTTTGGAGAAAGTATTTTTGGTCTGTTAATCTTAATATCGTTAACACCTATTGTAATTAGATCACTACTTCAAAAAATATTTAGCAAAAAAATGGAGCTATTTATGTTAAGTTGCTTTTTTGTAATTCCACTATTTGAAGCTTTTGGTTTTTTTCAAATTTACATAGCTAAATATACTATTGAAGGTTTTGGAGCCGGAATAGCTATATCAGCTCTTATCGCAGCGTTTAGTATTTTATGGAAGGACGATAATAATACTTATAGTAATAGAGAACTTTTAAAAGCAGGCTTTTTCCTAGCATTATCAATTTCTTTACGTCCAAATTTCTTACCAGCTATATTTATTTTATTAGCTGGCCTTTCAATCAATTTCATATACACAAAAAATTTAATAAAAGTTTTTCCTTTAAGTATAGGTTTTAGTCCTATTCTTTTAATTACATTCCACAATTTCTTTTTTGGTAATAAATTTGTTCCTATTACAAATTCTGCAACTATAGGAAACAATATGAGAAATGGTCCTGAACAATGGAGAGAATGCTTTAGCACCTTCCCTGATTCTTGCAATAAAATTGTTGACCATATAGGAGTTTGGATTTCTTTCACGGAGCCATGGTACATATTAATCATTGGCTGCTTGTTATTTATTATTTTTAGTAAAAAATTAACTTTTAAAAACAAGATATTTGCTTTTTCATTAGTATGTGGGCACTTAGTATTTTTATTCTATGAAGGTGTAGCGAGATATAGTCATGGAATTTGGTTAGCATCATTTATATTATGTTTACCAATAATAAAACAAAGGATAATACATACTTATAAAATAATTAAATAAGTTTAAAAACAGGAAGTTTATATAACTCATGAATAAATACAGCCATTACAAGAATGAAATTAAAGAAATAGTAAATACAGATATAAATAAATCAGATTGGAAGTTAATACGAAAATTAAACTTACCCAAAAAATATAATGAACCATCAACAGGAGAAATAAAAAAAGGAGTAGTTTTAGATGTGGAAGCCACAGGTCTATCAATTGGTCATGATGATGTAATTCAATTAGCTCTTTTACCATTCGAATATGAAGTACCCTCCGGAAAAATTTTAAGTATAAAAAAAGAAGAAGCCTTTGATGGTTTAAGAGAGCCAAGAATACCTATATCTATAGAAGCTTCATTAATTACAGGTATCACTAATGAAATGGTAATAAACAAGAAAATTGAATCTAAAGATGTTGAAAATATAATTAATAACACAGATTTAATAATAGCTCATAATGCTTCATATGATAGACCAATGGTTGAACAACACTGGAATTGTTTTAAAAATGTTTCTTGGGCATGCACATTTAAATCTATAGATTGGCTTAAAGAGGGTTTTAGTTCAGCTAAACTTGAATTATTAGGAGTAAATTTTGGCTGGTTTTATGAAGGTCATGATGCATTTAATGATTGTGAAGCATGTTTAGCTTTATTATCTGAAACACTTCCAAATAGAGATAATACAGTTTTTTCAGCTGTTAGAGAATATGCAACAAACCCTACCTTCCTAATTAAAGCTATAGATGCACCCTATAGTAAACGCAATTTATTAAGAAGAAGAGGCTATAAATGGCGGCCAGCTGATCAATTAAACGGTAAAGTTTGGTGGACTGAGACAAAAGATTATGAAGAAGAAGTAAAATGGTTAAACGATGAAATATATAACAGGGAAATTAAGATTCCTATAAAAAGAATTTCTGCATTAAATAGGTATTCAGATAGAATATGGGAATAGCTTTATAATTATCTTGGGTTATCTTTTAAATATTCTATGTAATCTAAAACTTCTTTAAATAAATTATCGTCAATATCTTTGTAGCTAAAATTAAATTTATTTTTTATGCATATTGCAACATGCGCATAGGGATTTCTTCCTTTTGGATGATTAGGATGAGAAGGTAATTGTCCATCTAAATAATCGCCTGCTTTCTTAATACATGCCCATATATATTTTCTGTTATCCTCATTCATATAAGTACTATAAACAAAATTTAATAACATAAAAAAGTAATTTAGATATATTATAGTTTATAATAATAAATATGCACCTGTAGCTCAGCTGGATTAGAGCGTTGCCCTCCGAAGGCAAAGGTCGTAGGTTCAA
>JAYGEJ010000106.1:0-3788 GCA_046582425.1 Alphaproteobacteria bacterium | reverse complement strand
TGATATAATAACTACTATACATATAAAATATACTCAAATATATGACTTAGTCTTGCTTAGATTTATGTCTTCTAGCTTTTATCTGGGCTTTTCTTTTCTTTAAATTTTCTTTCATTTCTGAAGCTAATCTCAATTCTTTATTTTTTAACTTCATTTTAATGTTATCTTTATTATTTAAATTCATTTCAATCCATCTTAATTAATTGTATGTATTTAATTTATAAAATTTAACAAATTAAATAAAGAGTAATATTCTATATAATACGGAGAGAAACAATTATTAATAAATTCTGGAAGAAGGGAGAGACTAAAGGTTTTATAGGTCAATTATTCTCATACATAGACTTAATATTTGTAGATCACGGCATTTTTCGCTTTAAGTGGAGGTCTCTATACCAAATATCAAATAATGTATATCGATCAAATCAGCCTTTTCCATGGCAAATAATCGCTGATAAAAAGAAAAGAGGCGTAAAAACTATAATAAACTTAAGAGGTATAAGACATTGCTCTTCTTATTACTTAGAAAAAGAAACGTGTGATAAGAATGGTATAAAACTAATTAACTTTCCTGTTACTTCTAGAGCTACTCCTAAAGCTGAGACTATATTAGAAGCGAAAGAACTATTTAAAAATATAGAGTACCCAATAATAATGCATTGTAAATCAGGTGCAGATAGAGCAGGACTAATGTCTGCATTATATCTAATTTTAATCGAAAACAAATCAGTCAAAGAAGCAAAAAATCAATTATCGTTTAAATATTTACATCTAAAATATGCAAAAACAGGAATATTGGATGCTTTTTTTGATAGTTATTTAAAAGATAATAATAAGCCATTTTTAAAATGGGTCAAAGAGGACTATAATCCCGAACGAGTAAAAGCTTCATTTAAAGTAAAAAAAATAAGTGAAATTATTAGTAGCTACATATTAAGAAGAGAATAGAAAAATTATTCTATATTCTGTAATAAAGCTAATTTTTTATATAAAGATGATTTTTCTAATAATTCGTTATGTTTACCAATAGCAGAAATCTTTCCTTTATCTAATACTATAATTCTATTTGAGTTAGTTACAGTTGATAAACGATGTGCGATAATTATGGTCGTTCTGTTTTTAGAAATACTTGATAGTGTTTGCTTTATTTTATCTTCAGCTTCGGAATCTAATGAACTCGTAGGTTCATCAAGAATTAATATAGCAGGGTCTCTTAAGATAGCTCTTGCTATAGCTATTCTCTGTCTTTCTCCGCCTGATAAATTAGCACCATTTTCTCCAATCATTGTTTCATAACCAGCTGGTAATAATTTAATAAAATTATCAGCTCCTGCTTCTTTTGCGGAAGATTCAATGTCCAATTGCTTAGCATTTTGGTTTCCAAACGCTATATTCTCAGATACTGTTCCATGGAAAAGTAAGGTATCTTGAGAAACAATAGCAATATTTTTTCTTAAAGAAGTAATTTTTATTTTTTTTAGGTTTTTTCCATCAATAAAAACGTTTCCACTATAAGGATCAAAAAACCTTAATAATAAATTTACTAATGTTGATTTACCTGAACCACTAGGGCCTACAACTGCAATAGTTTCTCCAGAATCAATTTCTAAATTAATGCTATCTAATGCTGCTATATTTTTATCAGAATAGTTATAAATAACATTTCTGAATGAAATATTACCTTTAAATATTTTTATTTCTTCTGCATTATCATCATCAATAACCTTAGACCTAGAGTCAATTCCTCCAAAGACTCTGTTGGCTGCAGCAGTTCCTTCTTGAAGAACAGAATTTAAAGTACCTAATGCTCTAGCTGGCCCTACTGCAATTAATAATGCGCTAATAAACCCAGAAAATTCTCCTACTGTACTTGTACCTGAAACAATTTGCCAACCAGCTAAAAGAATTACCAATGAAATTGCAATACCTCCAATTATTTCCATAACAGGTTCTAAGCCAGCTCTAGTTGAAATAACCTTAATAATAATTTTTTTTAATTCTTCAAAATAAGTATTAGCTTTTGTATTTTGCACATCTTCAAGTTGGTAACTTTTTATTAATCTAATACCAGAAAAACTCTCTGTTACAAATGCTGATGATTTTCCTATATGCTCTTGCATTAAATTTGATAAACTTCTGCTTCTTTTTCCAATTTTTACTATTGGAAATACAGCTAAAGGATAAACAATTATTACTGCTAATGCTAAAGTCCAATTTAACCAAAACATTGATATAATTAAGCCTATTAATGTAAAAAGATCTCTTACTAAATTATTAAAGCTTCTTATTAATGCCTCTTTCATAAGATTTACATCATTCATTATTCTAGCTTGTAAATTGCCTACCCTTAATGCATTAATAACATCTAAATCTAATTTTAATAATGAGTTAAATAAACTAGACTGTATTTTAAAAATAATAGTTTGCACTAATGTATTAATTATAACAGTTTGCTTATATAAAGCTGCACCCTTTATAAATGTTAATAATATTATAAATACTGGAATAAAAATAATTTTTGACCAATTAGCTTCTTCAAGAGATAGAAAAGCGTAATCTATTACTATTGGATATAATGCTGTAGTTCCTGCAATTAATATCATAAATAAATTAGCAATGATAAAAGAAAAAAGGTGTTCTTTACCATAATTTTTCCAAATTCTTTTAAAAGATTGAGTTGGTGACATAGAATCAGAATTAATCATTTAACTTCCTAATTTAAAATAATTAGTACCTTATAACTTAAAATGTATAATATTTAATTTAATTTCATATTAAATACTAGAAACACTAGTAAAAATAATCTATCAAATAAATATAATGATAAATAAATACATTAAAAATATATTCAATTTTATAAATTATTTTACTTTAGCATGTATTATACCAATAGGCTATTTTGCCCCTTTAGGAGAATGGTTACTATTAAGTCTTTTTTCTATAACAACACTTTTAAATATTTTTATTAATCATTCTAAAGTTAATTATAATAATTTATTTATTTTTAGTATTACAATTTTAATAATTTTCATTTCTTATTTTTGGTCTATTAATTCCGAAAGAACTTATGAAGTAATCGGACCTATTTCAGGTATTATTATTGCAATATTTATAGCATTAAATATTACACCAAATAATAAAATACTTAATATAGAAAATTTAATTGGCATTCCCCTAATTATTACCTCTATTTGTATTTTTTTAGATATGATATTAAATACTGAAATAAGATCAAATTTAGCAATGTTAGCCGGAGATGAACCTACCAGTAGAAGTGCAAATTTTGGAAGAGGAATTATTATTCTACTTATGATTATGCCTTTTTCTACAGCAATGTACCTAAATAAAAGAAAAATACTGCCAGCTTTAAGTGTTATAATTCTTGTATCTACAATAGTTATATTAGGGCCAAACCATTCAGCAAAAATAGCTTTATTTATTACTATTTTATCATCAATAATAATATATTTTTTAGGGCCCAGGTCTTTTTTATATTTTGGAATAATTTCTATAATTTTTATAATTTTTTTACCTGTAATATCATCTAAAATATTACCTTCTATAGGTAATATAGAAAAAAATAATTATTATGATGTTCCTTGGCAAAAAACTGCTACTGGAGGATCAATAATACATAGATTATTAGTATGGGAATATGTTGCCAACGAAATATATAAAAGACCTATAACAGGATATGGAGCCGGAACATCAAGATTAATTGGGCAGAATATTATTCTAAATGTACCAAATACTAACCAAGAGATTAAAGGAGGAATTCCTCTTCACCC
>JAYGEJ010000182.1:0-3399 GCA_046582425.1 Alphaproteobacteria bacterium | reverse complement strand
AAGAGAAGAAAAGTATAAAAGTATCTGGAGAAAATATAAATATTACTTAATTAGTGTTCTAGTTTTATTTATTTTAGTTGTATCTGTTAATGCTTTTTGGAAAAATTATAGTTTAAATGAAGTTAATGATAGATCAGAAAGATTCTTTGCAGCTCTAGAAATGAGTCAAAAAGATAAAGTTGGTGCTATAAGTCTTTTAGAAGAATTTTCAAAAGAAGAAGCAGGAGGGTCTGAATATAATACATTATTAGCAAAATTTAATGAAGCTAGTATTAGAAAGTCAGAAAATGATTTTAGTGGTGCCTTAGTAATTTACGAAGAATTAATTAACAATAATGTATCAAACTTTTATGTAGACTTTGCAAAGTTGTCTATGGCTGAAATGCTTATTATTTTGAATAATAAAAAAGAAGCGAAGCTTATATTAGAGGAATTAGTTTCTGATTCTTCAGACCTTAAATATATCGCTATGGAATATATAGGATATGTAGAAATTAATGACGGAAACATAGCAGAAGCAAGAATTATTTTTAATAATTTGGTAAATGATGCTTCAACTACTTTAAATATGAAAAATAGATCAAGAGAGATTTTATCTATTTTTCCATAAATATAATAATAGAGCTTCTTATGATAATTAGAATACGATTAATTTTTATATATATAATTATAGGTTTATTAATAACTAATTGCTCATCTGTAAAAGATTTAAACTTTCTTGATTTTGGAAATTCTTCTGAAAAAAAAATATTAGAAGGTAAGAGAATAGACATAAGCAAATCTTCAAAAGCAATTCAAATAAATACTGATATATCAAAGATACCTATTGAGTTGGAAGAGGTTATAAAAAATTATGATTGGAATCAACAAGGTAAGAATAATTTGAATTCTCCTGAAAACTTGTTCATTAATCAAGAAATTAACCTTTTATGGAAAAAAGATATTGGAGATGGAGAGGGAACCTATAATAAAATATATTCTCAACCTGTGGGGCATAAATCATCAATATTTGTTTTAGACTCTGAAGGCAAATTAGTATCTTTAAATATAAAAGATGGAAGCATTAATTGGGAAATAGATGTATTACCGAAGGATGAAAGTATCAATACTAATATTGATGGAGGACTTGCTTTAAATAATGAAAATTTAATTTTTTCTTCATCATATGGAGAAATTATTAACATAAATATAAAAGATGGCAGAATAATATGGAAAAGCAATATCTATAAACCTGTTCAAGGAGCACCTACTATAAGCAATAATTTAGTATATCAAATGACAGTAAATAATGAAGTATATGCAATAGATATTAATACTGGAAATGAATTATGGAGATATAGTGGGTCACTTGTATCTGCTATTTCTAATGGTTCTTCATCACCTGCTGTTAGTAATAATTTAGTAATCTTTCCTAGTAATACCGGAGAAATTGTAGCTTTAGATGCTCTAACGGGATCACTTTTGTGGACTTCTTCTTTAGTAATTGAAGGCGCTATTTCTGGTACTTTAGAATTAACAGATATTGATTCAGGTCCTGTAATTAATGGGGGGTTAATTTACTCTTCATCTTTATCAGGAAAATTTGCCGTAATAGATTTAATTTCTGGGTCTTTCTTATGGGAAGTTCCTATTAAAACTTCTAATGATCCAATAGTTAATGGAAACTCTGTTTTTATTACTAGTGATGACGGACGAGTAATAAGTTTATTAAGGAGTAATGGTGAAGTTAGATGGATAGCAAATATTTATGAAGCAGTAAAAAAACAATCAGATAGTACTCCAATGTGTTCAACTCCACTTCTAGCTAACAATGATATTCTATTAGCCTGTCATGATGGTAATGTATTTAAAATAGATAGTCATTCTGGAGAATATATTAATATATTTAATTTAAGTGCATCAACTTTCATATCTCCAATAATAATAGATGGACATATAATTTTTTATACTGAAGATGCAGAAGTATTAGTATACCGATAGGGAGTGAAATGTTACCTAAAGTAGTAATTTTTGGTAGGCCCAATGTTGGAAAGTCTACTCTGTTTAATAGACTAATAAAAAGAAAAGCAGCAATTGTTGCTGATATTCCTGGAGTTACAAGAGATAATAAAGGATTAAAAACTAATTTAGGCAAATTAGAGTTTTTATTATATGATACAGCGGGCTTTGATGAATTAGATAATAAAAATGAACTAAGTAAAAATATATTAGATAAAATAAAAAATATATTAGGCGACGCTGATATAATAATATTCATGTTAGACGCTAGATCAGGAATAATGCCGTTTGATTATTCATGTGCAGATATATTGCGAAAAGTCCAATGCCCTATTTTATTAGTAGCAAATAAGGTAGAATCAGAAACTCAAAAAAATCAAGCTTATGAAGCACTAAAATTAGGATATGGTGAACCTTTAATAATATCTGCTGAACATGGAGTAGGACTAGGTTCTTTGGAAGAAAATTTATCAATACTTATGAAAAAAATAAATAAGTTAGATAATGTTAAGAAAGAAAAAAATGATAATTCTTCCATAAGATTAGCAATTGTGGGTAGACCTAATAGTGGCAAATCAACTTTAACTAATACTTTATTGGGCAGTAATTCCGTTTTAACAGGAGATAAGCCAGGAGTAACTAGAGATTCGATAATGTTGGATTTAAAATGGAAAGGACAAGATATTCAACTTATAGATACTGCGGGAATGAGAAAAAAAAGTAAAGTAATAGATAAGATAGAAAAGTTATCAGTAAAATCTGCAATTGATTCAGTAAAATATGCCCAAATAGTAATACTTGTATTAGATTGCAATGAAGCTTTATCTCGTCAAGATTTGGCAATAGCTAGCCATATAATAGAAGAGGGAAGAGTTTTAGTTATAGCTGCAAATAAATGGGATGTTGTAATAGATAAAAATGAAGTAAGAGTTGCTTTAAGAAATAAATTAAATAAGGCTTTATCTCAGTTAAGAGGCGTGCACTTAGTAGAAATTTCTGCACTCAATAAAACAGGAATAGATAATTTAATGAAGGAATCAATCTTGATGTATAAAAAATGGAATATAAAAATTTCTACATCTATACTCAATAAGTGGTTGAATATTATTCAACAAAAAAATCCTCCACCCTTAAAGTCAGGCAGAGTTATAAAGATTAAATACTGTACACAAATAAGTATAAGACCTCCTACATTTACATTTTTCTCCAATTTAGTTGGAGAGTTTAGTGATTCATATCAAAGGTATTTATTAAATAATATTAGAGATGAATTTGCTTTAGACGGTGTTCCAATAAGAATAATTTTTAAAAATACTAAAAACCCTTATGTTAAAGGATCATAACTTTTTTCTAAAAAATTGATAAAATGATTTGCTGATAATTCTGGAGTATTTAAATTAT
>JAYGEJ010000153.1:0-2263 GCA_046582425.1 Alphaproteobacteria bacterium | reverse complement strand
AAATATAAGCTTACAAAATAGTTATAGAGATCTTGAGCAGCTTAATGCATCTAAAAGTATTTTGACAAGATTATTTGAAAGTGATGAAGAAAATATTGTTATAAATGCTTTAAAATTTCCTAAAGGATATGAAAAAGCAATAGAAGCTTGTCTAGGACATGGTTTAAAGGCTTCTTTAGAAAAGTCATCTATAGAATGGAGAAATATTTTACAAGAAACATTATTTGAACTGCCTGAGAATATAAATAATTTAGCTAAGTATGCTAAAGGAGTACCTGAAGTATTAAATATTTTAAAATTAACTGGAATTGTAACATCAACTATAGAAGGTGATAGGTTGCAACATAAACTTAAGCCTGGCCAACAATTAGTTACAAAAAATGGAGGTTTATGGCGTTGGGATGGCTATACACATAATGAAGTAGCTAAAACACCAGCAAATCAAATACTACAAAATAAGACTAACCTTATAGAAATTAATTATAAAATAAAAAATACACTTGTAAGTATAGATAAACAAAAAAAAGATATTAAAAAAATTGAAATTAAAATTCAAAGTGTAAAAAAAAGTTTAAAAGAACATAATAATTCACAGCTAAATATAAATGATAAAAAAATAAATTTACGAAATGATATTGAACAAGCTCAAATTGATCTTTCCACATATATTGAAAATACTAGCGAGGAAAGAACGAAAATAGCAATTCTAGAATCATCAATAGAAAAAATTAAACAAACAATTAAGATGGCTTTAGAAGCCCTTGATGAATTTAGACAAAAAGAAAGATCTTTAGTTAAAGAAAATATTTTAATAAATGATATTGAAAAAATTTCTTTAGCTAATAAAGATAAAAAAGATAATTTAACTGATCAAATATCTAGCTACCAAAAAGAATTAAGTTTGATTCAAAATATCGAACAGCAAATTGCTCAGCTTACAAATGAAAAAAGTAGATTATCTCTACAAATAGATAATATTTCACAAAGGTTAAATACGTTAAGAGAAAGAAAATTAGAAATAGACAAAAATATAAAAGATATAAAAATTAAACCTCAAAAAATAAAAGATAATAAAACTAATATTTTCAATCAAATGGATAAAATTAAAGAAAAACTGGCTAATGTAGAAAATAAATTATCTATAAAAGAAAGTAGTAATAAAGAAATTATTAATGAGTTAAAAACTTTTAATGAAGAATTAATTAAGCAAAGAGAAAATAAAGCTAGACTTGAAGGATTACTTCAACAAGCTACTGAAAAACAAGAAGATGATAAAAATACAATATATGAGAAGCTTAATATTTACCCAAAAGATTTTCATAAATTAATAAAAATTAATGAAGATATTCCTAATTTAGAAGAATCTAATCTAAATTTAGAAAAATTAATGCTACAGAGAGAAAGAATCGGCCCAGTAAATTTAGTTGCTGAAGAAGATTCAGAAAAACTTATAGATAAACTAAAAGAAATTCAAAATGAAAAAGAAGATTTAGTGAATGCAGTCAGCAAATTGAGAACAAGTATAAGGTCAATAAATAAAGAGGCTAAAATTAGACTAATGGAGGCTTTTACCAAAGTTAATAAAAACTTTAAAATATTATTTACAGAATTATTTGGTGGAGGGGAAGCATACTTAGCTCTTACTGAATCAGAAAACCCTTTAGAGTCTGGGTTAGAATTAATGGCTTCTCCTCCAGGTAAAAAATTACAACAAATGAGTCTATTATCAGGAGGAGAGCAGGCTTTAACAGCTATGGCACTTATTTTTTCAGTTTTTTTAACAAAACCTTCACCAATCTGTATACTAGATGAGGTAGATGCACCGTTGGATGAATCAAATGTTGATCGATTTTTAGATTTAATCGAATCGATTTCAGAAAAATCAAAAACTAGATTTTTAGTTGTTAGCCATAATAGATTAACTATGGCGAGAATGCATAGATTATACGGCGTTACCATGCAAGAACCAGGAGTTTCTCAACTAGTTTCTGTATCTTTAAAAGAAGCAGAAAAGTTTGAAAATGCTGGTTAGATTTACTTATTTATTATATTTATTTAGCATTCTTGACAGTAATGTATGTATACTTTATGTTTTGCAAAAATCATGATTTTTTAGAGGTTTTTTTATAATGACCAAGAAAAAAAAAGTAAATGATTTAAATGATTCTTTAAAAACTTTATCTAAAAAGATAGATAGTATTAAAGCAGAAAAAATTAGTGAGGATTTTAATAAAACAAATAAAAAAGTTACAGGTTTTGCTCA
>JAYGEJ010000046.1:0-2312 GCA_046582425.1 Alphaproteobacteria bacterium | reverse complement strand
ATGGAAAAAAAAATGGGTTTGGCATCAATATTTGGAGTTTAGTGGCGCGCCCGAGAGGATTCGAACCCCTGACCCTCTGATCCGTAATCAGATACTCTATCCAGCTGAGCTACGGGCGCATTAATTTAAATTATTTATAGTTTGATGTTGTCTATCAATCTCACTTCATCAATATATACAGCTATGAATAATCTTGCATTAGATTTATCATTATTAGTTATATTTTTTAAGTTATTATTATCTCTTATCTCTATATAGTCTATTTTTTCTATACCTACTTTTTCTAAATTTTCTCTTACCAGATCTAATGTTTTCTGAATATCTGCATCATAAAAATTAGTAGCTGCTTTTTTCATAATTATATTAATATTATTCGCTAATTTTTTTTGGTCAGAATTTAAATATTGATTTCTTGAGGATATGGCTAAGCCATCATTGTCTCTCACAGTATTTATTGGAACAATATGACATGGAATATTTAGATCACGAACTAAGGAAGTAATAATTAACAATTGTTGATAATCTTTCTCACCAAATACTGCATAGTCAGCTCCAGATTGAAGTAGTAATTTAGCTACTACTGTAGCTACACCTTGAAAGTGGTTTTTTCTATCTTTTCCACAAAGCACAGAACTAAGTTCCGGAACATTTATAGTTAAATCAAAATTTTCTGGATACATTGTTTCATTTTTAGGAATATATACTATATCACAACCTGCAGATTCTAGACGTTTAATATCTTCTAATTCTGATTTTGGGTATTTATCTAGGTCTTCATTTTCTCCAAATTGCATAGGGTTTACAAAAATTGTAGCTAAAACTATATTAGCATTTCTCTTTGCCTCAATTACTAATGCTTCATGTGCTTCATGAATCGCGCCCATAGTTGGCACTATTGCTAGGGAAGCAGCAGTATTTAGTGGGCCATTTCTATGCCGTGCAATGGAAGAATGCAACCCTCTTAAATCTTTAATTACTTCTATGCTCATGATTATACACTACCAAAAAAATCATTTATTAAATATTCATTTTATCGTATTTTAATAAAATAAACATTATTCTAATAAAGCCATTATGGGCGCTAAGCAAGAAAATTTTTATAAGAGTTTAAAATATGGCATATAAAATCATTATTATTTTTTTTATGAGTGTAATAATTTTTACTAAATTGACTGTGGCTGCTGATGAAACAGATAGCTTTAAATCTTCGCCGGAAGGTTCTCTTAGCAATATTGGAAAGTCTAAATATAATAAATCAAATAATTATATGGCAGTTACGGCTGATCATAGAGCTACTAAATCAGCAATAAGAATATTAGAGCTGGGAGGTACAGCAATTGATGCGGCTATATCTGCTCAAATGGTATTAAATTTAGTAGAACCTCAGTCTTCAGGTATAGGTGGAGGAGGATTCATATTATATTATGATGCTAAAACTAGGAATATATATGCATGGGATGGGAGAGAAAAAGCACCTATGAATTTTTCAGAAAGAGTTTTTTTAAATTCTGATGGAAAAAAGAAGGGTTTTATAGAGGCTGTTTCTGGAGGATTGGCAGTTGGAGTTCCATCCTTAGTTTCTATGCTAGAAAAAGCACATGAGGTTCATGGAAATATGCAATGGAAATTACTATTTGAAGATTCTATCAAGCTATCTACAGAAGGTTTCATAGTAGGAAAAAGACTATCAAAACTTACTTCTAGAGCACCTCACTTAAAGAATCAAAATACTGCCAGAGAGTATTTCAATATTGATAATGGAGGATTACAAGAGGGAAAATTAAAGAAAAACCTAAAATTTGCGGATACTTTAAAATTAATTAGAGATAACGGTTCTAAGGACATGTTAACTGGAGAATTAGCAGATAATATATTATCTACAGTGATAGAATATAAAAGTAGTCCAGGGCTAATGACAAAGAAAGATTTTAGTTTTGTTAAACCAGTTCTTAATTCACCAATATGTGGAAAATATAGAAAGTGGAAAATTTGTGGAATGGGACCTCCAAGTTCAGGAGGAATAACTGTTTTACAGATTTTAGGAATCTTAAATAATTTTGAATTATCTTCAAATAATCCTAATGATCCCGAAGTATGGCATTTATTTTTAGAGGCTGCTAAGTTGGCCTATACAGATAGAGGGTATTATATTGCTGATAATGATTTTATTGATGTCCCTATAGAACTTATGCTTGATGAAAAATACTTAAAAGAACGTTCTAAATTAATTAAAAAAACTAGTATTATTTCTAATCCGCAAAAAGGAAAATTTAATAATGATAATACAAAATATTTAGGAATAGATTCAACTA
>JAYGEJ010000174.1:0-2114 GCA_046582425.1 Alphaproteobacteria bacterium | reverse complement strand
TTGAAGTAGTTGTGCAGTTTTATCAAATATAAATTTATTTATTTGGTAAAGACTCAAGAGCATGCTTTGGGGAAGGAATTATATAAACAACTATATACATGCTCTTAAGTCCTTAGGGGTTAATCATTATAATTAACAAGTTTATTGATACTTTGTTCATATGATTTTCTAATTAAGAATATATGTATTTTTTATATATAATTTTTTTTTGACTTATTTAATACTTTAATACAGACTGTATTTAAAGTTTTTATAAAATATATGGAGGAGAAAAAATGAAGAAAATAATCACAATATTAAGTACCTTATTTTTTATTTCTTTAGCAGAGGCTGATGAAATGAAATATGAAAAAATTGGTCAATGGAATATAGCATTAGATAATCCTACTCAAATGGTTGATAAATCTAGAATTATGACTTTATTTACTGGCGGAACTATTACATTAGGTGATGGTGGAGGAGTAATTAAGGCGTGTATAGAGGATGGACATCTATATGCCAGATCAATAGATGTCAACATTCGATGCTATGTAGAGTTAGATGATAATTCTACAATGTTATTAGAATATGTTGCTAAATTAGTTCCCGATGAAACTTTTTGGGATCTTTTTCCTAATGGTGTTTTAACTACTCCGCCAAATGTAGGATTAAAATACTGGAATGGAGAATTTAAAATGGCAACTGTAAGCGAAAAATATGCTTGGGTAAATGATAATGTAATTGTTGGCATTGGCCTAGAATTACAAGGTATGAAGGATGGCAAAGATGGCTATGCTTTGTATGATTTATACGCATTAAAACATTAATATTTTAATAAACCTGGGAGGAATAAAATGAAAATAATCAATATAATATGTATATCTTTATTTACATCATTACTATCAATATCTGTTGCTTATAGTGATGGACATATAAAATTGGAATACTTTGCTACAGCTAAGTTATTTCTTGATCCATTAGCACCTGTTGCAGATAGAGATATTATTGCAAATGTCCCTACAGAAGGAAGTTATATAGAGACAGCAGACGGTGAAAGATGGAATATTCATAATCCTTGTGCGGATTGGTTAGTTCTTCAAGCTAGTGGAGTATTTAATTTAGATGTTCGTTGTTCAGCAAAAACAGAAGATGGTTCAGCAGTTCGGGTTGACTATATAGGTAGGGCTTATCCAGCTAATGAGATAGGTTCTGAAAAAATGACTACTAGTGAATTAATAACTAGAGATGATTTTTACTTCATAACTGCACCACATATGAAGACTGTAAGTGAAAAATACTCATGGATTAATAATACCATGTTTGTAGGAGAAATGGTGGAAATGCAGTTTTTTAACGACAAAGGAAAGCGACCATATGTAATGTATAAATGGTATGCTGTTAAATAATACTAAATATAAAGCTCCCTAATATAGGGAGCTTTTATATTAATATTTACTTATAAGATTTTAATTCTTTTTTGAATTTTTCTTCAAGGTGTCCAATCATAATTTTTCTCATATGGACAGCTTTATTAGATGAAGTGAAAGAGTATTCTCTAATATCATTGTTATCTAGTTTTATAGTAAAAATATAAAACGCTCCTACTTTTTTAACAGAACTTACATTACCTTCAGCAATATTTTTTGGGTTAGCCCATGCACCCGTTTTTATTTTAATTATATTTGTCATATATTCTTACCTTCTTAACATTAGATTATTTAAACTCTTATTTTATAGTATATTTAAACTATATCAAACATAATTTGTTAATATGAGTTATTTAAAAATTTAGTAAATTAGTAATTGAGTCAATAATTTCCTCAATATCAAGATCTTTATAATTTTGACTTAATACTTTTTTTCCTTCATCTAAGTCAAAATATGCAAGCCTAATTTCCTCAGTAGATAAAGATTGAGAATTATCAAAATCATAATTTAATAAAAATAATTGAGAAAGACTTGGAACAATTGTAAAACTTAATAATTTAGATATCGGAACTGTTTCTGGATTTATTTGATCAGCATTATTCATATATAAATATAGAACAAGCAATTTTATACCTCTTGTAATTTCAGCTGCAGATAATTCTAAATCTTTACTTACATCAAAATAATTCATTATGCTTATTTTACAT
>JAYGEJ010000083.1:0-13266 GCA_046582425.1 Alphaproteobacteria bacterium | reverse complement strand
ATTCTACTAAAGAAGCAAATGATGATATGTGTAAATCTGATCAAGGTATGAAAAATTTTCTTAGGGCATATTATCATGTAAAAAGTGGTGATTGGAAAGATAATAATCCTTTTAAGCTTAAAGCATGGAATGCTTCAGAATTAGAAAAAATGCCTGGATATTATATTATGGATTTTCATTTAGGGATGGCGGAGCAAGTAAATATAGATATGCCATCAAAGGGGGAAATCGATAAATGTAAATGGCTTACTGACAAAGAATTGCAGTATTATGTTGATGTTTTTAATAATACGCAATTTCAGGGTGGACTAAACTGGTATAGATGTATGATTGATAATACAATTCAATCTAAATTAAAAATTTTTAGTAATATAAAAATCAATATTCCATCTATATTTATAGCTGGTAGAAAGGATTGGGGAATTTACCAAAAACCTAATGCACTGGAAAATATGCAATTAAAAATTTGTACAAATATGGAATCTTGTGAATTAATAGAAGGCGCAGGCCATTGGGTGCAACAAGAAAGACCAGAAGAAGTTAGTAAATTATTGTTAAATTTTTTATCTAAATTATAATTAAATTTTAACTATTGCTTTACCTATAATTTTTCTATCAGCAATAGCTTGCATAGCATCTAGTGTGTTTTCTAATGGTACTTTCATAGAAATTCTTGGCTTAATATAGCCTTCTTCTATCCATTGATAAAGTTTTTCAAAATTCTGTAAATTTATTTTTGGGGTTCTTTCTACAAAAGCTCCCCAGAAAACTCCAACTATATCACAAGATTTTAATAGTGCTAAATTAGCTGGTGCAGAAGGAATTCTTCCAGAAGTAAAACCTATAACTAATAATCTACCTTCCCAAGATATACACCTTAGTGATTGATCAAATACATCGCCCCCTACAGGATCATAAATTACATCTGCTCCTTTACCATCTGTCATTGATTTAACTGTGTCTTTAAATTCTCCATTAGAGTAATTAATAATTTCATCGGCGCCATGGTCTTTAGCAACATTACACTTTTCATCAGTACTAGCAGTAGCAATTACTCTTGCGCCCATTGCTTTTCCAATTTCTACAGCAGCTAATCCAACTCCTCCAGCAGCTCCGTGTACTAATAAAGTTTCTCCATTTTTTAACTTGCCTCTTTGAATTAGTGCATGAGCAGATGTTCCATAAACCATTGGTAATATTGAAGCTACTTCATAATCTACTTTATCACTTAAGGGGATTATTTTTTTTTGAGGAGCTTTAACAATTTCTGCAAAAGATCCATGCCCTGTCATTGCAATTACTCTTTGTCCTATTTTAAAATCAGTTACATTATTACCTAGAGAAATTATTTCACCAGCTGCTTCGGCACCTGGTGCAAATGGAAAGTTAGGTTTGAATTGATATTTACCTTCTACCATTAAAATATCAGGAAAATTTACACCTGCAGCATGAACTTTGATATTGACTTCATCATCATTTAAAACAGGTTCAGGCATTTCTTCCACTCTTAAATTTTTTGCAGGTCCAAATTCTTTACATACTAGAGCTTTCAAATGTTTTCTCCTTGTTTTGTTATCAATATGATTACTTTGATTAATAAATAAATTTTTATAGTAAACTATATTTATTATTTATTGCAACACTAAGTTTTGAGTTAAATTTACATAAAACGAACCTATTGTAAGGGGTATTCTAACCTCTACTGGAAAATAAAATCTACTATTAGAGAGCTTTTTTAATATAACGGTACCTTCTTTAGGATGTTTGCTTAATTCTTTTTTTGAATAGCCTGCTATTCTAATAATTTTTAATTTGCATATCAGTTCTTCTTTGTTTTGTTCTATTTTTTTATATTCTAAATTAAATCTTCTTCTGCCATCAAATACATGAATTGTATGATTGCAAGAATTATTATTAGCACTTAATAAACCTAGAGCTAAAATTGAATTAACTGGGTCATAAGTGTTACTTAGTAACTTTCGAGAAACCTGCTCTCTTCTAGTATCATTATTAGGATGAGGAAAAGCTGATTCAACTATGGGGAAGTTATTTTTGTATTTTATATTAATAAAACCTGTTTCTTTATTTTCTCTTGTATCTTTTATTTTATATACTAACGGATTAATTATAAAATTATTTATAGATCCAGAAACCTCAATAATCTGTTTCCATGGATAAAATAATTTAGTAATGCCAGATGTATTCGATTGAGCTATAAGTGTGTAGTTATCTTTATTTATCTCAAATAAAACATTAGATTCACCTACTTTAAAACCTGATAGGTACCCTTCAATAGTGATATTCCATTTTTTAGATAATGCAGAACCATTATAAATAAAACAAAAAAATATTAATGTTAATAATAATTTATTCAAAAATCATTTAATCCTGTATATGTTTAAATTAATAAATTTTACTTATACTATAAACATATAGATCATATATTATAGTATATTATTCATAATTTAGAAAAGGTGATAAGTGGCTAAAAAATCTGCATTAGTGTTATTCTCAGGTGGGCAAGATAGTACAGTATCCCTCTTATGGGCATGTGAAAATTTTGATTATATAGAGACAATAGGCTTTAATTATAATCAAAGACATATCGTAGAAATGAAATGTAGAGATATAGTACTTAAAAATATTAAAAATATGTCTAATAAATTACATAATATAATAGGTGAGGATCATATTATTGATATTCCAGCACTTGGAAAAATATCAGAATCGTCACTTACAAGAGATAGTAAAATATTTATTGAAGATAATGGGTTACCTAATACTTTTGTTCCAGGAAGAAATTTATTATTTTTTAATTATGCTTCTGCTTTAGGATGGAGAAGAAATATTTTTGATTTAGTAGGAGGAATGTGCGACACGGATTATTCAGGATATCCAGATTGCAGAAGAGAAACAATT
Source organism: Alphaproteobacteria bacterium (assembly GCA_046582425.1). Classification (GTDB taxonomy): domain Bacteria; phylum Pseudomonadota; class Alphaproteobacteria; order TMED109; family TMED109; genus TMED109. Next base: position 10,347 of record JAYGEJ010000083.1, on the reverse strand, counting down.
GCTTCATTAAAACGAACTATATCTCTTGGGTTAGACAAGGAAGTACAAATTCATACTCCTTTAATGGATAAGAACAAAGCTGATATATGGCGTTTAAGTTATGATCTAGGAGGAGAAGTATTTCAAAAGATAGTAATAGAGAATACTCATACATGTTATGTAGGCGATAGATCTAATTTAAATGATTGGGGTTATGGATGTGGAGTCTGTCCAGCATGTATTTTAAGGAGAGATGGATATAATGAATGGGTAAAGCAGAATGGCATATAATGTAAAAGAAATATTTTATTCAATTCAGGGTGAAGGTTTTCACTCAGGAAGGCCTGCAATATTTTGTAGGTTTTCTGGTTGTAATTTATGGAATGGGCTAGAAAAAGATAGAGAATTAGCTAAGTGTAATTTTTGTGATACAGATTTTATTGGAACAAATGGTGAGGGAGGAAATAAGTTTTTAAATGAAGATGATTTAGCTAAAGAGATTGTTTCTTATTGGCCAAATTCATCAGAGCCTTTTGTTGTACTTACTGGAGGTGAGCCTATGCTGCAAGTGGACATAAAATTAATCAAAGCTCTCAAAAAATATAAAAGTGAAATAGCAATAGAAACTAATGGTACGATTCATGTGCCTAAGGAAATTGATTGGGTTTGCGTTAGTCCAAAAGCTGGTAATCCTTTAATTCAAGTTTATGGTGATGAGTTAAAATTAGTTTATCCTCAAAAAAATATAGCTCCAGATATATATGAAAAATATTCTTTTAAAAATTTTAGTTTACAGCCAATGGATGGAGAGTTAAAGGTTCATAATACAGAATTAGCTTTAGAGTATTGTAAGAATAATCCTAAGTGGAAAATATCTCTTCAAACTCATAAGATTATAGGAGTTAGATAGTATATATGATTATTTACAGAGATTTCACATTTGATGCAGCTCATGTTTTAGATGGTTATGACGAAACTCATCCATATGGAAGGGTGCACGGTCATTCATTTCGAGCTAGAGTTTGGGTTAAAGGAGAACCGGAGGCTGAGAATAGTATGATATTAGATCTAGGTTATATTGCGAAAGAATGTGAATCTGTCAAAAATTTACTAGATCACCATACTTTAAATAATGTTGATGGTTTGTATCACCCTACTTTGGAGGGCTTATGTGTATTCATCTGGAATAAATTAATTATAAAAATTTCAAATTTAAATAAAATAGAAGTTCATAGAGATCAGAGCGGAGAAGGGTGTATTTATTATGGTCCAAAAAATAATGATTAAAACCAAAGTGTTAGGAAATAAAGCTAATTTTCCACATTCACCTTCAGATGCTTTACTTGAAACAGTTCTTAATCCTCATAATGATAAATTATACGTAGCTCGTTTTAGTGTTCCTGAATTTACTTCATTATGTCCAGTAACAGGTCAGCCAGATTTTGCCAATATTATTATAGATTATATTCCAAAGAAATATCTATTAGAATCAAAATCATTTAAGTTGTTTATGCAATCATTTAGAAATCATGGTGCATTTCATGAAGATGTTACATTATATATAGCTAAAAGAATCGTAAAAGAAGTTAAGCCTGTTTGGTTAAGAATTGGAGGTTATTTTTATCCTAGAGGAGGAATACCAATCGATGTTTTTTGGCAAACAGATAATCCTCCAAAAAAAGTATGGATTCCTGATAATAGTATACAAGTTTACAATGGAAGAAATTAATAGATTTATAATTTAACTGACTCTTTATAGCTTGGCATATCTCCAGCAACAGTTGTTCTATGCATAATTCTTCTAGCACTTGATTCATCAAAATAAGTACCTCGATGAAGTACTCTTCTATTATCCCACATTACAATTTCTTGATTACTCCATTTATGATGAATTATTTCTCCAGACTTTACAATCCAGTCATTTATTTCTTTAATTAATTTTCGACTAATTTCTATATCCCAGCCAACTATATGACTACAATGACTTCCAACATAAAATGCAGATCTTTGAGTAAAAGGATGTGTTCTTATTAATCTTTGTTTAACAAAAGGCATTTTATTTTTATAAGATTCATCAAAAATATCCCCTGTATTTACCATGCGTGAATATACAATTGAATGTTCACATATTTGCTGTTTAAGGTCTTTTAAGCTAAGTTTATGTTTTTTTTTATTCCATGTTTCGAGTGCATATCTAGCATCTATATATTCAGTTCCACCACCTTGAACCGGTATTTCTCGTGAGCTTAATATTGAAAATTTTGATGGTATGTTTTTGTAAGAAGAATCTGAATGCCAAGACCTATTACCTCTGTCATAAATAACTTTTTTACTATCTACTGGTAATATATTATTATGTTCATCAACATTAGAAATTCTGGTGATCTCGTTTCTTATTCCTTCTAATTTATCATGTTCTAAAGCTTTTTCTAAGTCACCAAATTTTTTAGAAAATTCTATTTGTTGATTATCATTTATATTTTGATTTTTTAATACTACTACCCCATAAGTTTCTAACGTTTGTTTTATTTTTACAAAATTATTATTAGAAATATTTTTAATATTTACATCAGTTATTACTGCAAAAAATTCTTGTTTTTTATTTTTTACTTCTATTTGCATATAAAGGTTCTTCCAAATTCATTTTAAAATTTATAAATTATAATGTATATATTTGTTATAACATACAATATGGATAATAGTTTTGGAAATAGAATTTAAAGAATACCTTAATGAGTGCTCATATAATATTGATAATATGAAAAACCATTTATATTTAGATATAGAAAAATCTATAAATTACATCAAAAATAGTATAAATTCTGGTGGTAAAATTATATTCTTTGGCAATGGAGGGTCTGCTTCAGATAGTCAGCATTTATGTGCTGAGTTTGTTGGAAGGTATAAAAAAGACCGTTCTCCTTTACCTGCTATATCTTTAAATACTGATACTTCTATATTAACTGCAGTTGCAAATGATATGGGATATGAAAAAGTTTTTGAAAGGCAAGTTGAAGCCTTGGCAAAAAAAGAGGACATAATATTTGCTATTTCTACGAGCGGCAGTAGTAAAAATGTTATTAACGCTGTAGTTGCTGGAAAAAAAAAGGGAATTAAAATTATATCTCTTACTGGCAAAAAAGACAGTGAACTATCTAACTTATCAGATGTTACAATAAAGGTGCCTTCTGATAAAGTAAATCATGTTCAAGAAATGCATATTATAATTGGGCATTTTATTTGCGAAATAATTGAAAAAAATATTTAATTTATCATTCAGTATATTTGCATTTGGCTAATGCAATTAATTTCATTTCATTAATCTTTCGTCTTGCCTCTCTTAACGTTAAATATATCTTTCCTTCAGGGGGGTATATATAGTTTTCTCCAAATGCTAAAACTTCTTCTTCTTCACTAAATACTATGCAGTTAATTAGTCTCTTAGATTTTTGATTTCCAATTTCTACGTCTATTTCCATAATTCTTGGGCATAATAGAACTTTACTATCTTCCAACATAGAACATTTAGGTGGATATAATTTTTTTATAGTTATATCAAAGTTTGCAGATGTATAATTTGTTAGTGCTACATAATATAAAATTATTAAAAAGAGTCTGAAGAACATTTTGCACCAGCAATAAGAGTTAACCCATGGATTCTCGTTCTAGTTCTTAATGTTAAATATATTTTTCCACCAGGCTTTTCTAAAAAGGATTCACCAAAAGCTAGTATTTCTTCTTCCTCACTAAATAATGTACAACGAACTAAATGTTTGTTTATATCCCCATTGATTTTAACTTCTACTTCAATAATTCTGGGGCATAAAAGTCCATTTTCTTTTTCTAAAAGTGTGCACTTAGGAGGGTACACAGTTTGAACTTCAATAGGATTTTTAGCGTATACAGAGTTGACTGTAATTATATATTTTAAAATCAAAAATATAAAAATTATTTTCATGGAGCTATCCAAACCATAGATACTTCTTTGTCATATATAAATTTTGCTCTTCTATGGCCAGAATGAACAAGATATAACCAATCTAAAGAATATATATGTATATCTATTCGTCCAAAGTTTATTTTATATTTTTCATAATCTTCAGTCTTAATCTTTTTTAAATTTAAATCTATATCTTCTGGTTTTGAAATAACTGTACTAGGAGAATAAGGAGTGGAATAGCATTCTCTACTCATTCTTGGAGTAGAATTCCATGCGGATTCCCATATTTTATTTTTATAATTTACAATAGCTTTACCAAGAATTCTAATTTGAGTTTTTTTACTTGTATCATAAATGCTAACAGAAACCTTATTGTTATTAATAATTTCGTTCCATTTATTAGACCTTATGTCTGTATTAAAAGAAATAATTTTATTTTTTTTATCTATTTTTCTTAATACGACTGTTCTTGAAGAAGGGAATCCATCTTTATCTATAGTAGAGATTACTGGAAAGTGAAAACTAGATTTAGTATTTTTTACACCATCTTTAAAATCTTCCCAAACTTGACTGTGTATATTTTTTAATAACATTTCTTTCATTTATCTAATATAAAATATATTTAAGGAGTAGAAAAGTTAATCTATATAAAATAAAAAAAACCAATTCTACTCCAATAATACGTTTTGCATGATTAGGGGAATCTATAAGCAAAACGCTATAAGGAATCTACGGTTTTAATTTTAATTTAGATTGTGTATAGTTATATTTATTTTATTAAAAATTTATATTATTTAGGAGATTATTAGTGTCAAAAAAATGCGTTCTTTTAGAAAAAAATAATAATGTAGCTGTAGTTACATTAAACCGCCCAGATAATGCTAATACAATTAACTTAGACCTCGTAAAAGACTTATATAGTGCTTTCAAAGATTGTCATCATGACGAAAATGTTAGAGCTGTAATTTTTACGGGTAATGGTTCTATGTTCAGTGGTGGAGGAGATTTACAATCTTTTCTTGCAGAAAAAGATAATTTAGGGCCGCTGATTACAGATATGACAACATATTTTCATCTAGCAGTGACATTAATGCATAGAATGGAAAAACCTATTGTAGTTGCAATAAATGGCACAGCAGCCGGAGGAGGCTTAAGTTTAGCTCTTTCTGGAGATATTATTATTTCTTCTGACAATGCAAAATTTTCTGCTGCATATACTGCTGCTGGTTTATCACCGGATGGCTCAATGACTTATATTATGCCAAGACTTATAGGATTAAAGAAAACAAAAGAATTAATGATTTCAAATAGGAGATTTAGTGCAGATGAAGCATTAAATATGGGTCTTATTGATCAAGTTGTAAAAGACGAGGAATTACAAAATATAGCAATGGAGACTGCAGTAAATTTATCGCATGGAGCTACAAAGGCTTATGGCGCGGTTAAAACACTTTTAGCAGATAGTTTTTCTAGTACATTAGAAAGCCATTTGGAACAAGAGGCTAGGTCTTTAAATATTAGAGCACAAGGTCATGATGGTAAGGAGGGTGTAAAAGCTTTTATAGAAAAAAGAAAACCAAATTTTAAAGGTTATTAGAAAGGATAAATTATGAATGTAAATGAGCACTCAAAATCCAAAATATTAGTTAATGATAAAAATATGTCTTATGTAGAAATGGGTTCTGGAGAAACTATGTTATTTCTTCATGGTAACCCAACTTCTTCGTATTTATGGAGAAATATTATGCCATATTTTTCTGATATTAAAAGATGTATAGCCCCTGATTTAATAGGAATGGGTGATTCAGATAAATTAGATTCTAACAATGTTGGTGAATATAATTTTTTTACTCATCAAAAATGGCTAAATGATCTATTAGCGTCATTAAATTTAGGAAAAAAAATAATTTTAGTAATGCATGATTGGGGAAGTGCTCTTGGATTTGATTGGGCATTTAAAAATATAGATAGGATAGCCGGAATAGTCTATATGGAAGGAATAGTGTGCGAATTAAACTGGGATGAATGGGATGAAAAATCTGCACCATTATTTAAAGCATTTAGGTCTGAAGCGGGAGAAAATTTGATTATAGAAAAAAATATATTTGTTGAAAGAGTTCTTCCTGGTTCTATTTTGAGAGGTTTAACAGAAGAAGAAATGAATGTTTATAGAAGACCTTTTATTAAGAAAGAGGATAGACGTCCTACTTTAGATTGGCCAAATCAAATTCCTATTGAAGGAAAACCTAAAGAGGTAGTTGAAGTGGTAAATAATTATTCTTCATTCTTTAAGAAAAATGATACGCCTAAGTTATTTATAAACGCCGATCCTGGAGCTATTTTAATTGGAAAGCAAAGAGAATTTTGTAGATCTTGGCCTAATCAATCAGAGATTACCGTTCCAGGTAGTCACTTTATACAGGAAGATTCTCCTAATTTAATAGGTGAGGGTATACTTAATTGGTTAAATGTAAAAAGACTCTGATTTTATTTTTAATAATATTATTCTCTTATACTAATATTGCAAAAGCAATTGAATCTGCCGCTCATAAAGTTGAAGTGGCCAAATGTTTTGGAATTATTATGACTATTAAAAATAATAGCGAATATAAAGAAAATATATTTAAAGCAACTAAAATAATCGATTTATATATAGAAAAGATCATAAACTTAAATATAGGTTCAAGTATGATGAAAGAAATGAGTGAGCAGGCGGCCTCAGAAGTATTTAACAGGCTAAATAGTCATACACCTGAAAGTTTAGATAAATTATTAGATAAATGCATTAGTACTTTAAGAATAGGTTAAATATTTATTCTCTAATTGCAGTAGAATTAAGTGTCACTTCATTTTTATAAGACCAACACGCGTTATAATTTCCCGTCCAGCCTCTTCCTTCTTTTCTTAAATTATCAAATCTTACTTTTCTAAAAGCTGCATGGCATCTGCCACAAGATAATGCTAGCATACAAACAGATCTTTTTATATTCTCGGCATCTTTATTTTTAAATGCAGTATTTAAATTTTGAGAAGCATATACCGCATCGGAATAATATCTATTAAAAGCCTCTGGTATGATCCATACTAATCTTTCAGCATTTGTAGATTTAACATTCGCAACACTTGTATGTCGTGGCCAAAAATCTTCTACTTGAGTTAGTAGGTTATATATTTCTAAACCGTCTTGTTTAGCTTCTCGAGCATGAATTAAAGAGTAAGTTTCAAGTGGTTCCATATCATTTTGGTTGCTTATGATAATTGTAGATCCATCAGATGATGTTACTGAATCACCAGGTAGGGCAATTAATGTTGCTAATCTTTCTAATCTTGTCCACATAGCTTGCATAGCTTGTTGTCTAACATCAACCATAGTTTGCTTGTTATCTTGAGCGTAAGAAACATTTATAAAAGATGAAAAAATGAAAGTTGCAATGAGAATATTTAATATAAATTTCATAGGTACCCCACCAAAATAATGTTATATTTTAATACCATATAGTATACAAATATGTTAATCAAATAAAAGATAATACTATTAATCTATATCGAAAGTTATATATGTCTAGCTATATTTTTAAGCTAATTTTAATTTGTTACGTAATGTTATTTAATAATTTCAGTTTAGCTAATTATAATGATGCAATTGATAATTATAACAATCAAAAATGGTACGAAGCACAAAAATTATGTGCTTCTGAATTAGAAGATTTTAGGTGTATAAATTTATTAGGAATAATTTATTTAAATGGATTAGGAGTAAAAATTGATTATACTAAAGCAAAAAGATATTTTCTAAACGCTAAAACATTAGGAAGTAAATCTGCAGAATTTAATTTAGGTTGGATGGCACTTAGAGGTTTAGGCGAAAAAATTAATTTAGATACTGCTTCCAACTATTTCAATAATTATAATTCAAAAAGTGTATTAGTTAGTAAAAAAGAAGATGAATTAAAAAATATTTCAAAAGATAACTTTATAAAATTAAAAACAAATAATTTGATTTCTAAATATGGTTATTTTTATACAAATTTTATTAAGTTAGAAATATTATTTAAATCTAAAATTAATGTTGAAGAAAAAATTATTCCTAATATTTTAGAAATAAAAAGTAAATTAAAAAAATTTGATGCTTTATTAGTTAAAAATAATGCTGATATATTATCAATAAGAAATAGGATTTTCAAAGAGCAAGAAATTATTATAAAATTACTTATATTAGAAATTGATAAAGACTTAGATAAATTTGAAAAGACAATAACGGATGTATATGCAATTCTACAAAATTATGAAATTAATAAAATCTAGGAGCAATTTATGAAAAAATATTTAATTATATTAGGTTTGTTTTTTTTAAGTTCTAACGTTTTATCGGAAGAAATATTAAGGTCAGTTGTTATACCTCTTACTGAAGAGGATTATAAAAAAAATCCTACAAGTGATTGCAGGTCTTTTTCAAATGTTTTAGTTGAAGCTAAAAATGAATGGAAGCATATTATTCCATTTAAATTAAATGATGAAGGTTTAAAACATTTTTTAATTGGCTATAATATGCAGGAAAAATTAGAAGCTGATATAGTTACTGTTTGGCCATCATATATAGGTAGAAGAGATCAATATTATGTTTTAATTGGAAATAACAACTGTTTTGTTAAATGGATAGAACTATTACCAAACAGCATTCAAGAAATTATTGATATTGGGTCTAAAAAAAATATTTAAAATAACTTATTTTTCTAATTTAAATTTTGGTATTATAAAGCCATCATCTTGCTTTTCAAAAATAACACTAACTTTATCACCAATAGATATAGCATCTATATTATCAGTTAGTATATTTGAAATTATCCTAGCTCCTTCATCTAGTTCTATTGAAGCAACAATATAGGGCGTGTCCTCTTTAAATGCCGGACCAGCAGGAACATGAACAGCAGTGAAAGAGTATACTTTTCCCTTTCCAGATACTTCTTTCCAAATTATGTTTTTACTATCCGAGGAATTGGTAAGTTGCTTAGAGTAAAGAAAATATTCTTTTGTATCCAAAGAATACTGAACCATTAATTTATTATTCTCAGCCGATTCCCAATATATTTTTGAGTCAGGATCAATAGCAGGACGAGGTTTTTTGAATTCCATATTAGTTACCTTCTTTTGATAGAATCAATGTTGTAGAACTCGATAATACTCCGCCAGTCCCATGGCATAAAGCATTAATTGGGTCATTTAATTGTCTTTTTCCGCATTTGCCCCATAATTGTCTACTAGCTTCTATTATAGTAAATATACCGTACATTCCTGGATGACAATAGCTAAGTCCTCCACCATTAGTATTCAAAGGAAAATCCCCTCCAGGAGCAGTTCTTTGGTTTTTTACAAAGTCTTTTCCTTCACCCAAATTACAAAAACCAATTGCTTCTAAAGTTAATAGTACGGTTATTGTAAAGGAGTCATAAAGCATAGTAATATTTATATCTTCTATATTTAATTTTGCTTTTTCAAATGCTAATTTACTTGAATGTGTGGCAATTTCTAATTTTTCCATATTTGGCATATAATTTATACTTGAATGGCTATTACATTCTCCAAATCCTCTAATATAAATTGGTTCAGTTTTTAAGTTTTTTGCCTTTTCTTCGGATGTTATAACGATTGCACCTCCCCCATCAGTTACTAAACAGCAATCTGATCTATGCAAAGGAGTAGATATAGGCTTAGATTGCAATGCTTCGTCCATAGTTAAAGGTTCTTTAAATGCCGCATTTTCATTCATAGTTGCCCATGATCTTGTAGATACTGCTATTTCAGCAAGAGTTTCTCTTGAACTACCATAAGTGGACATGTGTTTTTGTGCAGCTAATGCATATCCACCAACGGGAAGAGGTAATCCACTAACAACTTCAAATTGACTGCTATAAAGGGCAGGCCTATCACCTAGAACTCTCGACATATTTGACTTTTGAAGGCTTCCGTATAATACAAGCACTGTATCGCAGAGCCCAGCATTAATTGCTTGAAAAGCATGATTAACATGGAGTAAAAATGTTGAACCTCCAATATTTGTCCCCTCAATCCATTTAGGAGACTTTATACCTAAGTATTCTGCTAGTAGATTTGGTTGCATTAAACCTGGTCCAGGTACCCCCCACATTCCTGCAACAGCTATTCCATCAATATCGGACATTTTAAGCCCTGCTTGAGTTAAAGCTTCTTCAGCACAGTATTTCTGAATAGTTAATTCACTATTTCCTTCTGCAGCTCTCCCTCTATCCTGAAGAGGAAAATCTGAAACACCAACTATACAAGGTTTTTTATCCATAATTTCAACCTTTTGGAGGCCCGGGACGGAATCGAACCGCCGTACGGGGATTTGCAGTCCTCTACATAACCACTCTGACACCGGGCCATTAAATTAACTAATATTTTATATCTAT
>JAYGEJ010000080.1:0-2208 GCA_046582425.1 Alphaproteobacteria bacterium | reverse complement strand
AATTAGGACAGTTGCTGTTTTTGGAGGTTCAGGCTTCATAGGAAGATATATAGTGACTGAATTATTAAAAGATGATTACCTGGTAAAGGTTTTTGTTAGAAACCCAGATAAAGCTAAACATTTAACTTTGTTGGGAAGGTTGGGGCAAGTTGAGATTCATCAATGTAATATAATGGATGTCAGTAAAGTTGATAATTGTATTTCTAAAGTAAATACAGTTATTAACTTAGTTGGTGTTCTTGAAGAAAAAAATAAACAAAATTTTATTAATATTCATTTGAAAGGTGCTATAAATATAGCAAGGGCATGTTCAAAAAATAATATAAGCAGTTTTGTTCATTTCTCTGCTTTAGGACTTTATGACGGAGAGCATTCAAAATATGCGAATAGTAAATTAGAAGCTGAAAATAATATAAAAAGTATATTTAAAAACGCTATCATTTTCAGACCTAGTGTTGTATTTGGGCCAGAGGATAACTTTACGAATAAATTTGCTCAAATGGCATCTATATCTCCATTTTTGCCATTAATTAATTCTGGAAAAACTAATTTTCAACCTATTTATGTTAAAGATATTGCTAAAGCCGCAAGATTAGTCATTAAAAAAAAATCTTTTAATGGTAAAGTATACAATTTGGGTGGACCTGAAATTTTAAGCTTTAAAGATATATTAGATTTAATTTTAGTTAAAATTAGAAAAAAAAGAATATATGTTCCTTTATCTTTTCCAATTGCTAAGTTAATTGCTCTTCTATTTAGTTTTTCTCCAGTAAAACCAATCACTCTTGATCAAGTTAAATTATTAGAAAAAGATAATATCGTTCCAGAAAAAGGACTGGGTATTGAAGATTTAGGAATTAAGCCTTCTACTATGCATACAATTTCAGAAGATTATTTAAAAAGGTATAGAACTAGGTATTAACCAGATACAGTAATGTAATACCTATAGTAATTCTATATATAACAAATGGCATAAAGGTATAATTTTGCAGCCATCTTATAAGAAAAAGAATAGAAAGATAAGCAAATATAAAAGATAGTACGCTTATAATAATTGTAAATAAAAATTCTTGTTTATTTAATGCATTATTTATTATCCAAAAAAATTCTAATATTACAGCGCCCGCTATGGTTGGAATACCCGAGTAAAGGCCTAATTTTGTAGCTTCTACTCGTTTTAATTTTAGTATCCTGGAAGCGGTAATTATACAACCTGCTCTTGATGCTCCCGGTATAAGTGCAAATATTTGAAAAAAACCAATAAACAATGAATCTAAAATCGACAGAGAATAAATGTCTCTTTCTTGATTTCCATATTTATCAGAAATATATAAAAGAATACCCCCAATTAAGCTAGACCAAGCAACTACATTTAATATTAATAATTGTTTATCAAAATTTTTAAAAATAAACAGTCCTATTATGAGTATAGGAATAGTAATAATAATTAGGTTTCTTAAAAGTATAATATTTTTATCTATTTTATGGTCTTTAATTTTGTTTAAAGACGTAAAAATTTTAGTCATATCTTTTTTAAGAAAAAAAATAACGGCTATTAAGGTGCCTAAATGAGCAGCAATAGCCATCGTTCTTCCAGAAATAGGCCAATTAAATATATTTTCTAAAAGAAATAAGTGAGCCGATGAAGATATTGGAAGAAATTCTGTGACTCCTTGAATAAAAGAATATAAAAATATTTCCCAAAAATTCATTATTATTTTTCCTTCAAATAAATATTTGATTTATTTTAAACAGATAATATTAAATAGTTTATACTTTATTTAAAAGATTTAGTAATGGAATATCTACAATGAATATATTATATCACTTACCTTTCTCAGCAAATTGTAGATTAGTTAGAATAGCTCTTGAAGAAAAAAAAATTGAAGTAAAGCTTTTAGTAGAACCTATTTGGGAGAGAAGAGAGTTATTTTTGAAGATTAATCCTGAAGGACAGGTTCCTGTATTAATTATAAAAGACGATGAATATATAGTTGGAGCTTCAGCAATTGTTGAATGGTTAGAAGATTCAATATCTTTTAATAATTTAATTGGTGATGATATAAGCTTTAGAGCGGAAGTAAGAAGAATTATGGAGTGGTTTAATCGTAAGTTTAATTCAGAAGTAGAAGCTACTATAGTATATGAAAAAATAATGAAAGTTTTTATAGGTAAGGGAAACCCTGATGCAAATGTATTGAGGGTTGG
>JAYGEJ010000007.1:0-2113 GCA_046582425.1 Alphaproteobacteria bacterium | reverse complement strand
TTTTATCAAATCAAAATCTTTAATCTTGGATTTTGAAGATAACTTCTTAGCAGCAATTAAATAAGTATTAATTATATAGGCTATGAATGCTGGACCACTACCAAAAACAGCTGTGGCTACATTAATGTCATCTTCATTATTGGTGAATATGGTAGAACCAAAAGAACTTATTAAATCTTTAAAATTTTTATCAATAATTTTTTTATTCTTAGAATAGATATACGTTTGTGAAAGAGATTTTTTTGCCATAATATTAGGCATTATCCTTATTACTTTTTTACTATTGAGTTTTTGAGAGATAGAACTTGTAGAAACTCCAGCCATACAAGAAATAATAGTTGGTTTATTGTTCATAAAAAACTGGAAGTCACCTCCTATTTTTTTAAAAACATCAGGTCTTATAAGTAGAAAGATATAATCATAATTATAATCTAGTTTTTTTATAACTTTTTTATCTTTTACAGAACAGATAGATTTTTTAGAATTTATATAGTGTATAAGATAGTTCTTACGTAAATTAGGCGATAATAAGGATTTGGCCAGATGTCCAAAACCAATAAATAATATATGAGACTTACGCGTGGCCAACAATTTTTTGATTTATTAGACTATATGACTGCTGAATTGTTTCATCACCCTTCAGTAATACAGATACTAAATGGTTAAATTCAGAAAGAATATTTTCTAAATAAATCTTTATATCTTCCGATGTAGACTGACCGGCTATAGGAAGACTATGTTTATAAACAATTTTATTATTTGTATTTTGTTTAAGAGTGCCGATGATTAAATTGTTATTAATTTTATTAATGTGATGAGTTAAAAAGCTATATTCATAATTATCAATACTAAATGAAGTGATTAAGACGTTTAAGTCTTTAATCCACTGAAAGTCCATAATCACTTTTTGATCATGTATCTCAGTTAAAAGTGATATTTCATACCCTTTGCTTTTAGGGCCCTCTTGCTTAACATTAAATATTGCCTCTAAATGAGAAATGGGGCCAGAATCAATGTTTTTCTTAGACATATACTATATATATCACATTCCTTGCTATTGAATATACTAGATATGGTATAAAGTTGTGAGTAAATATCGCTTATTTATTAATATTTGGAAGATATTTTTTTAATCGATCAAAATCAGACTTAACACAGCGACATAATTCGTAGATGTCTAAGAGGTTATAGATTAAATAAGAACCTTTTGAATAAAGTTTATCTTTGCTCGATACATAACTTGTATTATTACTTTTGGAAGTGTTTGAATATCCAGACTTCTTAAATCCTGTGGCTTTTACTTTTTTGGGCTTTGGCATTAGATGGTATAGCTTATCTTATATATTTGGTTTTATTTATTTTTATTTATTCGCAAAAAAAAATTTACAGTACTTTAACTTAGATAAAAAGATATTAGATGATCTTTTTTTCTACCAATTCTTATCGATCATTATTGGTGGAAGGATTGGTTATATAGTTTTTTATAATTTTAATTTTTACATATCCAATCCTATTGAAATTTTTAGAGTTTGGGAAGGTGGGATGTCTTTTCATGGTGCTCTTTTAGGTGTGATCTTGACTACGATTATATTTAGTAAGATAAAATCATTATCCTTATTGCTACTTTCAGATTTATTAAGTATTTGTGCCCCCATAGGAATATTCCTTGGAAGGATATCTAATCTTATGAATCAGGAACTTGTAGGAAGACAAACAAACTTTTTTCTAAGCATAAGATACCCCAATGAAGAAATATATCGACATATCTCTCAAATATATGAGGCTTTATTTGAAGGATTAATACCTGCTATAGTGTTAATGGTTTTATTTTATACTAAGAAGTTAAGACATGGGGTTATTACAAGTATATTTCTCATTAATTATGCATTAAGTCGATTTATCATTGAATTTATAAGAGAGCCAGATAGTCAGATTGGATTAAAACATGAATTATTTTCACAAGGTCAATTACTATCAGTACCTATTTTATTTTTAGGACTAATATTTTTATATATATGTCAATTCAAGCGAAAATAGATCAGGCTATTCATCATCTCGGATCAATAAGCATCCAAGATTTCATTGAAATATCAAATTTCGATAACGAAGGTTT
>JAYGEJ010000131.1:0-1607 GCA_046582425.1 Alphaproteobacteria bacterium | reverse complement strand
TTTAATTTACCAATTGACAGTTTCATAGTTTTAGTTGGGTGGTAGGAAAAGTGTATTTCATCAATACTAGTTTGATCTGCTACATCTGAAGCAGCCTTAGCTGAAGAACCTTTATCAAAGGTAGCAGTAAAACTAAAGTCATCTGCTTTCCCTTTAAATCCTAGTCTTGCTCTTCTTATATTAGTTCCTGAACCATAAACATCTTGATCTTTAACTTCACCATAATAGCCTACATCCCAATGCATACGGCCATGAACCTTAAAAGATTTATTACCATGTTTTACCGAAAACCCAGGGCCAACTTTAAACTTAGGAGCATCATCAGAAGCTTCTTGTTTTTTATTTACTACTTTCATTTTAATGGTTAAATCTTGAATTTGATTCTGTAATTCATCAATTTGTTTTTGTAAGGCATCAGCTTCTTGCGAAAAAGCATTATGATTTATTAAAATCATCCCAAATAGTATTGTTATAAATATACTTAATTTTCTCATTCTATTTTCCATACATTAAATTAAAAAAAATCTAATTGGAAAGTAGCAAGCGAATATTAAAGTAATTTTTAATTAATATTACAATTTTATTACATTATATTTTAAATATATATTGTGCGCTAATTACTATATTAAGCATCTGCTTCTAATGAATATCCAGCATCTCTTACAGTTCTAATAATATTTATTTCATTGTCTGCAGTAATAGCTTTACGTAACCGTCTTATATGCACATCTACTGTTCTCGGTTCAACATAAATATTTTCACCCCAAATTCTATCTAATAATTGGTCTCTGCTAAAAACTCTGTGAGGTTGCTCGAGAAAGTTTTTTAGTAATTTATATTCTTTTGGTCCTAATTTGATCTTACGACCATTTCTTATAATTTTATGAGCTATTAAATCCATTTCTATATCTGCATATTTAAGTTTTTTACTATTATTTCTTTCTATTCTTCTTAATATTGCTTTTACTCTAGAACTAAGCTCTGCAGTTGAAAATGGTTTAGTAATATAGTCATCAGCCCCACTATCTAGACCTAGAATTTTATCATCTTCTGTAATTTTTGCGGTTAGCATTATAATAGGAATATTTTTAGTATTTATATCTCGTCTTATACTTCTGCATATTTCTAGACCAGATACAGAAGGAAGCATCCAATCTAGTATAACTAAATCAGGTTTATTTTCTTTTAAAATTTTTAATGCTTTTTCACCGTCATCAGAAGAAATAGTTTCGTAACCTTTTGCTTGGAGCGCATAAATAATTAAATCTCTTATATCTTTTTCATCTTCTACTATAAGGATTTTATTATTCATTTTTTTTATTCCTGTTTAATCTTTATTAGACATATGCATATTTCTATCAGCTGTAAGAATGAAAGATATATCTTCAGCAATATTAGTGGCATGATCTCCAATCCGCTCTATATTTTTTATAGCAAATGATAAATGTGCAGCTGGCGTAGCAATTTTTTTATCATTATTCATAAGCTCTAAAAGTTGCTTAAATATTTTTGCATATAGGTCGTCTATTAAATCATCTTTATCCCAAACTTTTCTTGCCATCTTCAAATCATTTTCTACATATGCATCTAAAGCTTCCCTAAGCACA
>JAYGEJ010000129.1:0-3270 GCA_046582425.1 Alphaproteobacteria bacterium | reverse complement strand
AATGGAAATATTCAAAGCCTCTGCTTTTGGCGTGTGGCTCCATTCAGAAATTGGAAACTATTTGGGTCCTGGATTAGTGGCAGAAGATCTGCCAATAAATATAAATAAAGTATATAAAAATCTACTAAAAACAATAAATTAGTTGAAAATTTTAAAATTCAATTTGAAGCCTAGCTCCAATAGAATTAAAGTCTTCACTTAAAGGTCCTGCTGAATCTGTATGGAGAATATTAAACATAGTTTTTGTAAATGCGGTCATATACCAATTAATTCCTAAAGTATAAGAATTAGCATTTCCTCCATCTATATTTTTATCACTCAAATCTATCTGACTCGCCCTCAAAGCTACTTCCCAAGCACCTATTCCTCCTTCCATAATAGATGTTTTTGGTTTTAAACGCCAAAATTGGGCAAAATAAGCATTATAGTTTCTAGCATCCTCTGTTAACATATATCCAGCCTGCAAAAAACCTCCAGTAAATTGAGGGTTTTCCTGAGTTTTTCTATTTACACTTAATATACCCCATTCACTCTGAAGAGATAGAGGCCCTTCTACCATAGCAAATTCATACCCTAAATAATAATAATTATCTAAATCAGTTATGATTCCTGTATCTACTATGAAATCTCCGCTAACCGCAGTCTCACCTTTAGACCTGAAACGAAGTGTAGAGTTTCTTAAACCATTAGTGAATGTATTAGTTGCATTAGCCGCCCTGTAATAACCTGTTGCACCTAAATGAAAAGCTTTAAAACGCTCTTTATGTGGTTGCCATGCTATCCTTCCATGCACTCCTATTCCTTCATCATCTGTACTAGCGTTTTTATAAGGTTCTCCATACAATCCAAACCTTACATAATAATCATCACCTCTATATGTAGCTGCAACGCCCATAGCAGGAGAGCCTGCTCCATAAATAAAAGTAGCTTGTGGCATTGCTGCTTCCATAAATTGTCGCTGAGATGAAAAATTTGAGGCATCTAAACCAACAGAGTTGCCAAACAATCCTACAAATAACCACCAAGGCTTAAAACCCCTATATATTGCCATAGCAGCTCTTAATCCATCATGTGGATTATCTCCACTATCCGCATAATCATATGATAAAAACCAGATCCAATCTTTTTCAGAAACACCTGCTAAAGTTAAACCTGCCCTTCTTACTATAAACCCATCAGATAAGTCATTGTTAGAATTATAATTAGCCTCTTGATTATAAATAGCTGACTCTAATTGGATTACACCCATAAGTCCTGCTGAATACTTTCCATCAGCAGATCTTAACTGCGGCAAAGGACCAAAAAAAGCAGTTTCTGGGTTATATATCTTATTTTTTAATGTTGAAATTACGTCTTCAGATTTTTCAGATACAATTTCCTCTTGGTTTTCTTCTATTTGAGAAACTTGAGTATTATTTCCATGTTCTATTGAAGGAATATTATTTTTTAACTCTTTAATAATTATTTCTAATTGATCTATTCTCTTAGATTGAATCTCAATTATTTCATTTTGAATATCTAGTTGTTTTTGAATGTCAATATTATTCGCATGTGAATAATTCACAAAAGCAAGCATAATGATTAACAATTTATATAAAACAATCATTATTATCCTCCAAATTACATAAATATGTATAATATTTTGCAAAAGTATTCAAACAACTATATAACATAACAGATATACATATATAGAAAAAAACTATAATTAGTATTGCATTTTCCTATTTCTATGATATAAAGTTTTTTTTATTTAAGTAATACAGAGGTTTTTATGTTCATGATTAATAAAATAATATGTCCAATTATAATTTTTTTAATAATTTCTTGGAGCGCTTTTAGTCAAGAAAAAATAGATGATATTGAGGTCATTGGAATATCTCCTTTACCAGGAATTGAAATTGATAGAAATAAAGTTCCTAATGCTAGTCAGAGTTTACGTGAAATAGATATGGAGAGCTCTACTGCAACTACAATAGTTGATCTATTAGGAGAAAAATTAACTGGCGTAACTATTAAAGACGTTCAAAATAGTCCTTTTCAGAAAAATCTTGATTATAGAGGTTTTACTGCTGCTCCTCTATTAGGAGAGTCCCAAGGATTAGCTGTTTATTTAAATGGGACTAGAATTAATGAAGGGTTTGGTGACACATTGCAATGGGAATTAGTTCCAGAAGCTGCATTAACTAATATTGATTTAATGAGTTCAAATCCTGTATTTGGATTAAATGCACTAGGAGGATCTTTAGCATTAACAACAAAAAAAGGTCTAGATTATCTTAATACAGGTTCTTCTGTAGAAAATCATTTTGAGTTTGGTGGAGCTGATTGGGCCAATGGTAATATTGAATTAGGTATGGGAGATGAAAGTCAAGGATTATATGTTGCTATGGAAAGTTCTTACGATGGAGGATGGAGAGATAATAGTGCTGGCGACGTACAAAGACTATTTATGAATTATGGAAAAATATTTGAAAATTCTGATTTTGATTTTACCTTTATGAATGCAGACTCAAATTTAAATGGTAACGGTGTATCTCCTACAGAATTATTAAAAGTAAGAAGAGAGTCTGTTTTTACTTGGCCTGATTTTACTAGTAATAAAGTTTATTTAGCTTCATCTAATGCTAATTTTTATCTAGAGGACGACTCAGTAATAAATACATCTATT
This sequence comes from Alphaproteobacteria bacterium, assembly GCA_046582425.1. Lineage (GTDB taxonomy): Bacteria > Pseudomonadota > Alphaproteobacteria > TMED109 > TMED109 > TMED109. The sequence continues at coordinate 602 of JAYGEJ010000129.1, read as the reverse complement.
TACTATAGAAGATTAATAAGAGACACATTAAATGCAGACGAATTAGATGCTGAAGAATGTGCTGAAGACAACGAAACTCATGCAGAACAAATGGAAGATGATTTTGGCACAGATGATGAACCAATTTGTGGAGAAGCTGATGGAGATAATTACGAAGTTTTAATTGATCAGTATGGCAACGCTATTTCTAACAATGATGCTATAAGAAAATATGGCCTTTTAAATAAATCTTCTACGATGACTGTTACATGGGGAGGAGCTACTCAATATAATATTGATACAAATTATTTAAATAGAATGCATAACATTATTATAGGTGCTTCCATAGATAAATCTCGAACTGCATTTCACTCCAGAGGAGAACTAGGGCAACTGCACAATAATAGAACAGTTACTAATATAGGTAACTCTGATGGTGGCTTCATTACACTAGAATCAATAAGAGAACATACTGGTGCAAATGGTGGAATGGAAGATGACAATGAGAGAGGAGATGTTGGAAGTGCTCAATTAGCATCAAAAACAGACTATTATGGCATATATGTAAACGATTTATTTGATTATGATGACAAAACAACTGTTACCCTGTCTGCAAGAGCTAA
>JAYGEJ010000063.1:0-1617 GCA_046582425.1 Alphaproteobacteria bacterium | reverse complement strand
CCCATATTTCCTAAACCTATAAATCCAATATTCATATCTTATCCTTTACTATATTTTTAAATCATTTTTACCTAAAGATTTAAAATGTGACAAAACTATATTATCACTTATATCTTCAATTTTACTAGGACTCCAATTAGGCTTAAAATCTTTATCAATTAATAAAGCTCTTACACCTTCATAAAAGTCAAAACCACCCATACATGCTTGCGATAATCTGTACTCCATAATTAAATTATTTTTAAAAGAAAGGTTTTTTGCATACTTAATCTGCTTTAAAGTAATTTTAAGACTTGTGGGAGACATTTTTTTTAGAGAAATAAGAGCTTCTTGAGACCATTTTTCATTATTATTTTCTAAAGATTTAATAATGTCTTCAATGTCATTATGTTTAAATATCTTAAAAATTTTTTTATTTAAAATAGGAAATAGTAGAGATTTAGTTTTTAAGGAGTATTTCTCTAAAATATTAATAATAGACCTTTTTGTTTTAACTTTTATTAAAGATGCCACAACTTGTTCAAAATTTTCATATTTGATACAATAATTAGCTAATTTCAAACTAATTAGATCTGCACTTCCTAGTCTTTTTCCAGTTAGCCCAATATAATTACCTATATTATTTTCTAATTTTGATAAAATTTTTCCTGCTCCAACGTCTGGAAATAATCCTATTGCAGTCTCAGGCATAGCGAATGTCACTTTTTCAGATACAACAGTTATATTGCTATGCATAGCAATCCCTACTCCGCCTCCCATACATATACCGTTTACAAATGAGATAATTGGCTTTTTATATTTTTTAATTATATAATTTAATTTATATTCCTTATAAAAAAAATTTTTTCTTAATTGATTTTTATTAGTAGATCTTTCTTCATAAAAGCTTTTAACATCTCCACCAGCGCAAAAGGCTCTATCACCCTCTCCCTTAAAAATAACCATATGAATATTATTATTTTTTGAAATAGCCTTAAGATGCTTATGTATTTTATTTATCATTTCAAATGTAAGAGTATTTAAATATTTTGCCCTACATAAAGTTATTATAGCAGCATTATCTTTTTGTATATATCTTACAGTCATATTGAACTACCTGTTATTTAATAAAGCCCTCGATATAATAACTCTCATAACTTCGTTCGTACCCTCTAGAATTTGATGTACACGAAGATCTCTTACGTACCTTTCTATTTGATATTCTGATAAATAACCATATCCACCATGTAATTGTAATGCCTCATTACAAATTGCAAAACCAATATCAGTTGCAAACCTTTTTGCCATCGCACAAGATTTAGTAGTTTCTTGTCCTAGGTTATCTAATTCAGAAGCAGCTTTTAAAACCATTAACCTTGCAGCTTCTAATTGTGTAGCCATATCAGCTAATTTAAATTGAGTAGCTTGAAATTCAGATATTTTCTTACCAAATTGCTTTCGATCATTTACATATATTAGTGATTTTTCTAAACATGCTCGAGCAGCACCAAGAGAACATGATGCAATATTAATTCTTCCACCATCTAATCCCTGCATAGCTATTTTAAAACCATCCCCTTCTTTTCCTATCAAATTCTTTATAGGTACTTTACAATTTTCAAATATTACTTGTGCGGT
>JAYGEJ010000116.1:0-1551 GCA_046582425.1 Alphaproteobacteria bacterium | reverse complement strand
TATAGGTGCCTGTAATCCATCTATATTATCAATAAAAGATTTACTAATTAAATATGATAAATTTTTCCATCCATTAGTATTTTTTACAAGTAATAATATTTTACATTTATTAGCATCATCATACTGACTGTCATTACTTTTTATTTCTATTTCTAATATTGAACCTATAATTGGTTGAATACCATTTTTTGCCGCTTTAATAGAAAACTCCAGAGCACCAAATAAATTGCCATTATCTGTTAAAGCTAATGCTGGCATACTATAATCTTTAGCTAGTTCAATTAAATCATCTATTTTTATAGCGCCCTGAGCTAAAGAATATGAGGACCTACATCTGAGATGAATATATTTCTGATTATACTGCATAGATAAACAATATACTTAAAAAAATATTATATGAAATTATAATTTAAAATATTTTGCCATTATCTATCTTATAAATTTTATCGCATTTTTTTGCTAATTCTAAACTGTGAGTAGCTATTATAGCTGATGCTTTTGTAGCTTTAATACTTTCTAATAATATTTTAGATATTAAGTCAGAAGAGGAACTATCTAAATTGCCAGTAGGCTCATCAGCTAATATAAGATCAGGTTTATTAATAATAGCTCTAGCAATAGCAACTCTTTGTTGTTCACCACCGGATAAAGAGGAAGGTCTATGGTTTAATCTTTTTTTTAATCCCATAGATATTAAAATATTTTTTGCTTCAACAATAGCAATATTTTTATCAACACCAATTATTAATTGAGGTATCATTACATTTTCTAAAGCTGTAAATTCCGGTAATAAATAAATTTTTTGATAAACAAAGCCTAAAGAATTTCTTCTAAGTTTTGTCCTATCTGAATTATCAAGCTTACTTACTGTTTTATTGTTTATAAGTATTTTTCCTTTATTTGGGGACTCTAATAATCCAGCTAAATGTAAAAAAGTAGATTTACCAGAGCCGGACGCTCCTACTAAAGCGGCAACAAAATTATTTTTAAGTTTAAAATCTACTGAATTTAAAACATTAATAATAGATTTTCCTTGTTTGAATTTATGAGTGACTTTTTGAAAATTTAAAATATCATTATATATTCTAGGCATGTCTTAATACCTTTATAGGGTCTATTTTTGAGGCTCTCCAAGCGGGATAAATAGTTGCAGACAAAGATAGAAAAAAAGCTATAAATATAACAATAATAACTTCAGAGAAAATAATTTTGGAAGGAAGTTTGGATAAAAAATAAATCTCTGCAGAAAATAAATTACTGCCAGTCATATCTTCAAGTAATTTCTGAATTTTATCTATATTTATAGAAAAAAGCATACCTATAAATAAGCCTACCAAGGTTCCTATAAAACCAATAGAAGATCCTACTATAATAAAAATTTTGAGTATAGATTTTTCTGAAACACCAATTGTTCTTAATATAGAAATACTATTTTCCTTATCTCTTACCAACATAATCATTGATGAAATAATATTAAATGCAGCAACAATTATAATTAATGTCAATATAATAAACATTACATTTCTCTCAACTTCTAGAGCAGAAAATAAT
>JAYGEJ010000111.1:0-6029 GCA_046582425.1 Alphaproteobacteria bacterium | reverse complement strand
AATGCTTCTGCTATAGCTCTCATAGCAACCCATGCAGCCCAATCTTCTTCGGCCATTCTTCTTTGATTCATTCTTTCAAATCGTCCATGAACCTGAGGCGCACCATGTCTCAAATAGGACCAATGCCAAGCTCTTGGAGTTAACCCAGACGATCCTATAACTGCAGAGGGTATATGCGTTGCAAATGGAACACCATAACTAAATTCTTTATGAGTATCAGATATATAAACCGCATCATACTTAGCAGAGCCTGTTAAAAAATCTAAATCATTTTGATCTCTAGCTCTTGGATCATTTCCTAATAGAAAGCTTCTATTATCTATAATTTTTAAACCAAATTGTTTTGCTGACTCTATAAAAGAAGCTGATTTTGCTACATCAATTTCCAAAGGGCCAGTAAGTATCAATACTTTTCTCCATTTTTTATCAGAAAGGTATTGTGCTAAACTATCTGAAAGCATTCTCTCACTTGGGATTGTATGAAATAGGTTTTGATTACATTTTGATGATCTTAATTCATTATCTTTTGATGAAATATTAATAATTGCTATATTTAAATCAGAGATTCTATCGACTACATTTGAAAGCACGGATGCTGGTAAATCTATTAAAATAATTTTAATATTATTACTATTAATGTGATTAAGTATATCATCTGCTGCTGAGTCAATATTTTTAATTCTTAGATCCATTAGTTTAAACTTAACTTTAGCCATTCTCTGGAAAGGTTTAATATCTTTTAAACCTAATCTTGCTCCAGCTATTGGTCTTTTATATAACTGATTAGTATTAGAACGAATATCGACTGGATGAACACCCCACTCATCATATCTGATATCTGTCTCTAAATCGTAGTATCCAATATTAAAGCTATCTTTTTCATCAGCATAAAGTAAATTTATAGATGATAAAAATAAAACTATTACTCCTAATTTTAATAGCATAATTCTCATTTATTCTATTATCCTTACTGTATGAGGAGTTCTTCCAACAGCAATGGATTTTATAGAAGCTCTTTTATCTGTATCTATGATGGAGATATCATCACTTTGTCCATTAGTTACAATTAGTGTTTTATCGTCTGCAGTTATTGCAGCACCCCAAACTCTTGAGCCTGCTAAAATATAATCTATGACTTCATAGTTGTTTGTATTTACTACGGCTATATGTTTAGACCTTCCAAGAGTAATATATGCTAAATTCCCATTATTGCTCATGGCAAAATCTACTGGAGTTATTTCAGAACTTCTGATCCCTTTTTTTTCAAAATTGATTGTATGTTTTATTGAAAAAGTATTTGTGTCTATTACACTTACAGTTCCTCCAAGTTCATTTGTAACCCAATATTCTTCACCATTTTTATTAAATGCTCCTCTTCTAGGTCTGTTTCCTACTAATACTTCTTCTACAATTTCTCCTTTCCAAGGATCTATTATAATTATAGTATTAGTTCCTTCGGATGTTATAAAAACATATTTACCATCAGGCGTGAAGTTAACGCCTTCAGGTTCTATTCCTACATCTTCTATTACCCTAATTATTTTTCCCGTTTGAATATCTATAACTGTAGCTTCGTTGTCATCTTCATTAGATACTACGGCTACATTACCATCAGGACTTATATCAAAAATTTCTGGATCATCTCCTGTTTCTAAATTACCAATAATTTTTAGAGTTTTCATATCTATAACATTAATAGTGTCATCTTCACTTGCTGCAACTAAAAGATTATTAGTTCCAGCAATATAATGCATATCTCTTGGTCTGTTCCCGCTTTCGATAGTATTTAATATTTCATAAGTATTTAGATCAATAATAGTAATGTCATCACTTCCTTCATTAGATATTACAATTCTATCCGCTTTGACATTTGAGGATATTAGTAAAATTAATAGAGGAATAAATATAATTATAAAATTAACTCTTATTATTATTTTTGACATATTTTTATCCTTTTGAGTTTGTTAAAGTAACAAATGCGTCATGAAGTGATTCAGTATTAAATTCTTCAATAATAGTTTGTGGTTTATTTTTTTTAATAATTTTACCTTGATTTAATACTATAACAGTATCTGATTTTTCTGCTTCATCAACCAAGTGAGTAGCCCATAATACGGCCATTTTTCTCTCTTTCTTAAGCTTAAGAACATATTCTAAAAGATCTCTTCTACTTTGAGGGTCAAGTCCAACAGTAGGTTCGTCCAGTAAAAGTAATTTTGGCTTATGTAGTAAAGATCTAGCTAGTTCTACTCTCCGTTTTTGTCCTCCAGATAAAGACCTAACTTTATCATTAATTCGATCAGATAAATTTACTTGTTCTAATTCTTCTTTGACTCTATTTTTAAATTCTTTGTCATTAATACCATGCAAATTACTATGAAATTTTAAGTTCTCTATAACTGTTAAATCAAGGTCTAATGTAATTTGCTGGAATACTACCCCTATATGGGCAAGAGCCTTTATAGCATTATTTCTCATATTAAAACTGTTAACATATACCTCACCATTATCAGATACAAATAAACCAGTAAGTATTTGAAATAAAGTAGTTTTACCAGCTCCATTTGGTCCTAGTAATGCTGTATATTCTCCTTCAGATAAAGAAAAGGTAACTTCATTTAAAGCTTTAAGTTTACCATATGATTTGGATAACGATTTTATATCTAAAATAATACTTTCCATTCTAACGCATCTCTTTCTGTTATATCTTGCCAGATAAAATATCTGGGTGGTTACTAATTAAATTAGTTCTTAAAGTATCTAGTTCTTTATCATTTATTTCTCTGGGTCTATTTACATTGATATTAAAGTCATGAATTACTTTTGATGGTCCTTTTGAAAGGAATAGTATTCTATCACTCAAATAAATAGCTTCTCTTAAATCGTGAGTAACAAATATTATAGTTGTTTTTTGACTTTCCCATAGCTTCAATAACATTTGACGTAGCAAGTTTCCTACAGTTTCATCAAGTGAAATAAAGGGTTCATCAAGAAGAAGTATTTTAGGTTTATTCACAAATGCTCTAGCAATAGCAACTCTTCTTTGCATTCCTCCAGATAATTCAGAAGGAAATGAATTCATATATTTATTAAGTCCCATTTCATTAATAAGAGTTTCACTTAATTTAATTTCTTCAGCAGTTTGTTGGGTAACAATAGCTACATTTTGTTTTACTGTTAGCCAAGGCATCAATCTTGGCTCTTGAAACATATATCCAATCGGCCAGTCTTTTGGTATTGAATTGTCATGATATTTTATTGTTCCATTTAATTTTTCATCAAGACCAGATAATAAATTTAATAAAGTTGTTTTTCCGCATCCCGATGGGCCCACTAAACAACAAAATTGGCCTTGTGGAACAATAAATTTCATATTTTTTATTGCACTATTAAAAGTAGATTGATTTTTATTTTCATAACTTTTTTCAAGTATATCAACTAATAAATCATGAGGCATTTTTAATGGTTCTTTTTTTATGTTGTTCTCCATTTATTTAACCTCCTTTCAATAGGACTAATAATAGCGTATTCAACAAATATCATCACAGCTACAAAAGATAGTGTGTAAGCAAAAATAGAAGCTATATCAAATAAATTAAAAAACTCATTTAGTTTAAAGCCTATTCCATTGCTTCTACCTAAAAGTTCAACAACTAAAACAATTTTCCATATTAATGATATACCTCCTCTAGCAGCAGCCATTATGAAAGGATATAATTGTGGAAGAAAAAAGCTTATAAATTTCTTTTTGTAATTTACTTTAAATACATCTGCTACTTCTAATATTTTTCTATCAATTGCTCTTGTCCCCTCTCTTATGGTTACTAGAACATTAGGAATTTTATTTAAGGCAACAGCCGAAATAGCTGCAATTTCGTTTAGCCCAAACCAAACATAACATAAAATTATGATCACTAAGGCTGGAGTGTTTAAAAGGAGAATATGCCAACCATCAAGCATAATATTTACATTTTTCTTTGAACCCATAGCAATTCCTAGTCCAGTTCCAACTAGCATAGCTATAGTAAAAGCTAATATTACTCGCCAAAGAGTTATACCTAAATGATATAACATATCTCCATTGATCATTTCATTTATGAAAATAATTGATACTATTTTAGGAGATGGAAGAACATCGCTTTTTATAAGAAAAGAAGTAATTTGCCAAACTGCTAATAAAAGCATAAATGAAAAAATTCTCATACTTACTGGGTGACCAATATTTAAATACTTATTTTTTAAAATTTTATTAAACATTATTTAGACCAAATTACCCCATCAGATAGTTGATTATTATTTCCAACTAAATCTTTTCCCCCAATTTCCGCTAAAATTTTAAAAGCTGTCTCAATAGCATTCTTGTAACTTAAAAAATTTTCTTGTGGTATACCTTTTCTGAAGCCATCACGCAAAGCTATTAATGTTTCAGTATTTTTAGCACCAGTAATATTTTTTATTCTTTCCCATTCTTTATCATTATTTTTTAAAATTTCTCTGGCTTCATTAGATGCTGCTATGAAGCCTTGAATTGCTTCAGTATTATTTTTAGCCCATTTTTGACTAAATACATAACCAATTAATGGCAAAGAATTTTCTATCCCAATTTCTGTTAGTATGTCCTCTACAGACACTATTTTTCTAAAATTTAATGCTTCTAATCTAGCTGTATAATTCCAATAATTTAATGCTCCGTCTAATTCTCCTTTTTGTGCCATACCGTTAATAAGTGGAGGGGCCGCATAAGCAGGCTCTATATATTTAGCTAAATCATAACCATAAACTTTCATCGTATAAGCTCTTATCAGTATCCAGCTTTTATCTATGCTTCCTCCAGCGATCCCAATCTGAGCATCTTTTAAATCTTCAATATTTTTGATAGAACTATCTTTAGGAACCATAATTGCTCCTGCGGCGGTGGAATATGGAATTAGAGAGAAATCTTTCCCTTTGTCTCGTTGTCTGCTTACCCAAACCCAATCTGTTACTATCATATCAACGGCCTTTGACATAAGAGCAATAGCTGATGCATTTTTATTAGTTAAATAAGTTACATCTATATTTAAATTATATTTTTCATCAAGCTTATGTTCTTTTATGACATTTAGTTCCCAATTTACTGTTCCATACTTAAGAACAGCAAGCTTAATATCCGCTGCAAATATTTGTGTTGATAAAATAAAAACACAAGCAGTTATTATGGTTATTTTGATATTTTTCATTTATCTATCGCACCTTAATTAAATTGAATACTTAATGACATATAATATAGTTTAATAAAAAAAAGGAGCATAAATTAATTTTTATATTAAGTAAAATTACAATTTATTAATATTCGTTTAATTTTATGAATTATATATAATTTATTCAAAATGATGACTTTAGTTAAACCATTGAAAAATAATAAGAAATTTTAGTTTATAGGTATATAAAAATATTTTTTAAAAAAAAATGTAAAATACCTTTGACAGTTAGTTAAGAGAGACGTATACAATCCTTTCAGCCGATAAAATTATTTACTTCGGATGTTTGTTATGAACGGACAAGGTTCAATATGAGCTTGTGTTTGTTTTTTGCTGTTTGAAATTGTTCATAGGAAGAAAGGGATGCGTAGGCGACGATTTGTCGTGCAAGCAAATTCGACGATACGCATTTTTGAATACTCTTTAAATTAAAAAAATTATGTTAGTTTTTTACTAATGTATTTTAATTTAAAGTTTCGTTATGCATAACGTCGGGTCAGCATTTTGTCCTTTAAATAGGACACAATTCCTCCCTCGTAAGAGGGAATTTAAGTATCAAACTTGAGAGTTTGATCCTGGCTCAGAGTGAACGCTGGCGGCACGCCTAACACATGCAAGTCGAGCGAGAAACTAAACTTCGGTTTAGCAGAAAGCGGCGGACGGGTGAGTAACGCGTGGGAATTTACCAAAGAGTGGGGAACAACTGCTGGAAACGGCAGCTAATACCGCATACGCCCTATGGGGGAAAGGCTTCGGCCGCTCTTTGAGAAGCCCGCGTACGATTAGTTT
>JAYGEJ010000097.1:0-12200 GCA_046582425.1 Alphaproteobacteria bacterium | reverse complement strand
CATAAAAGAGTAGGAGATGGTGATACAGGGCCTAATACAGGTGGAATGGGAGCATTTTCTCCCACACCTAACCTTTCTGAAGAAGACAATGAACATATTTTAAATGATATTATAAAACCTACACTAGCAGTTATGCATAAGAGAGGAACTCCTTTCCAAGGAATACTATATGCAGGTTTAATGCTGACAAATGAAGGGCCAAAACTAATAGAATATAATATCAGGTTTGGAGACCCAGAATGCCAGGTAATTCTAAGCAGAATTAAATCTAATTTATTTGAAGCTATTCTTGCAGCTGTTGATCATACACTAAAGAACTTCCATATTAGATTTTATGATGAAGTTTCATTGACTGTAGTTATGGCATCAGAAGGATATCCAGGAAAATACAAAAATGGGTCAGTTATAAGAGGTATTTCAGAAGCAAATAATATCAAAGGAATAAAAGTATTTCATGCCGGAACTAAAATAGACTCTGATCAAAATTTAGTTTCAAATGGAGGCAGAGTTTTATCGGTTACAGCTAATGCAAAATCCATGAAAGAAGCGAGAGTTTTAGCATATAGTGCTATAAAAAATATTAAATGGGATGAAGGGTTTTATAGAAGAGATATAGGAAAAAACTAATCTATATATTTTAATTTCTTAATTTTTTAAAAAAACTTTGAAGTAATTCAATAGATTTTTCTTTTTCAATTCCACTAAATATATTTGGTTTATGATGACACGTACTATGTTCAAATACTTTACTCCCATATTTAATACCTCCTCCTTTAGGGTCATCAGCCCCATAGTATAAATTTGCAATTCTACATAAAGAAATTGCTTGTGCGCACATAGCACAAGGCTCTAAAGTTACATATATATCTAATTTTTCGTGTCTTATCGATAACCCCATATTAGCTAAAATTTCTGAAGACCTTTTTAATACTATCATTTCAGCATGCATCAATGGATCCGAATACTTAACCATTAAGTTGCCTGATTTAGCAATTACATTACTATTATATACAGTAACTGCACCTACAGGAACCTCTCCATTTTTTGATGCTAATTTTGCCTCTTCAATAGCTAATAACATAAATTTTTTGTAATTATTATTTTCCATGATTACATAAAATAGCATATATCTATTAATATATAATAAAAATATTGGGTATTATGTCAAAACCTATAATTGCTTTAACATTAGATTATGAAACTAATAAAGAATATTCTAAATTTCCCTGGTACGCTTTAAGGGAAAATTATTTCACTGCTATTGAAGAATGTGGTGGAATAGCTATTGGTATTCCTCATAACACTAATGATGTTAATTTACTTCTAAAAAAGGTAGATGGATTATTAATTACTGGTGGTAATTTTGATATCAATCCTAAAATATTTGGTGAAAATACTATTCATAAAACAGTTAAATTAAAAGAGCAAAGAACTAAATTTGAAATGCTTGCCTCAGAAATTATACTTAAAGATAATAAGCCTCTTTTAGGTGTTTGTGGTGGGGAACAACTAATAAATGTACTTTATAAAGGAACATTAATACAACATATACCCGATGAAATTGAAAATTCTTTAGAACATGAACAAAGTAACCCTAGAAATGAAGCAGGGCACAAGATAACGATAAAAAAAGATTCTAAACTACATAGTATAATATCTCAAAATAATATAATGGTTAATAGTGCTCACCATCAAGCAGTAAAAAAACCAGGTAAAGGTTTGGTAATCAATGCTTTTGCTGAAGATGGCGTGATAGAAGGTATAGAAGATCCTAGTATGAATTTCTGTATCGGTGTTCAATGGCATCCCGAATTCTTCATTCAAAATAGCGACAAACTATTACTAAAAGCATTTATCAATTCTTGTTAAATTATTATGAAAAAAGGTATAAAATTAGAAAGAATAGCTAAAAGTATCGCCTCAACAGGATACTGCTCTAGAAGACATGCGGAAAAATTAATTTTAATGGGTGAAGTAAAAGTTAATGGAAATAAAATATTAACGCCTGCATTTTTTGTAAGTAAAAATGACAAAATAACTATTAATAATAAAATGCTTCAAAATTCTACTAAAACAAAATTATTTATTTTTCATAAACCTAAGGGAGTCATAGTTAGTAAAAATGACCCACAAAAAAGAAAAACTATATATGATTTTCTTCCTACTAATATGCAAGAATTTCATTATGTTGGTAGATTAGATTATAATACTGAAGGATTATTATTATTAACAAATAATGGTAAATTAAAAAGACACTTAGAATTACCACTAAATAAGATTGAACGTAATTATAAAGTTAAGATATATGGCAATATAAAAAATTTAAATAAAAAGCAATTATCTAAAGGCGTAACTATTAAAAATATTAAATATGGGCCAATTTATATAAATGTAATAGAAAATAAAGAGAAAATATCATGGTTAAGCATAAAAATTTATGAAGGAAAGAATAGAGAAATTAGAAAAATAATGGAACATTATGATCTATTAATTAATGATTTAATAAGAATTCAATTTGGGCCATTTCATTTAAAAAATTTAAAAAGAGGTGAACTAATAAGTATTGAAGAAAAAGAATTAAGTGTATTTATAAGAAGTATAGGTGAATTGTGATCAGAATATCTGGAGGTAAGCATAAAAGAAAATATATTAATACTCCTCATAATTTTAATACTAGACCAACTTCATCTAGGCTAAGAGAGTCTATATTTAATATTTTACTACATTCAAAATATTTGCCTAAAAATTTTATTGATATGGAAGTAATTGATATTTTTGCCGGCAGCGGTGCGTTAGGGCTAGAATCTCTATCTAGAGGATGTAAACATTGTACCTTTATAGACTTCTCGCAAGAGGCTATTGAAACTATTACAAAAAATATTCAAATTTTAAAGGAAGAAAAAAATACTAATATTATAAGAAGTAATGCTATGAATCCTATAAATAGCAAAAATAAATTTGACCTTTGTTTCTTTGACCCTCCATACGATATTAAAAACTTTTCTACTATTCTAGGAAAATGGATAAAATCTAACTTGATGAAAGAAAATACAATTTATGTTTATGAAAAACATAAAAATTCTCTCCTAAAATTAGATAAAAATATTGAGATTATTGAGCACAAAAAACAAGGAATTAGTGAAATAGTTGTCTTAAAAAAACATTAAGTTCTTCCAAATAATTTTTCTATATCTTTTACACTAAGTTTTATAAAAGTAGGCCTTCCGTGATTACATTGGCTAGAATTTGGAGTAACCTCCATTTCTCTAAGTAAAGCATTCATTTCTGAAGTTAATAACAACCTTCCAGATCTAATACTTGAATGACATGCCATATTGCCACATATGTTATCTAATCTTTCAGATAAAATAAATTCACTACCAAAGTTAATAATCTCATCTGCAATGTCCTTTATTAAAGTGGAAAAATTAACCTTATCTAAAATAGCGGGATGTTCCCTAATAAGAATTGTTTTTGTGTCAAATTCTTCTATTACTAATCCTAATTTTATTAAATTATCTTTCTGCTTGATGATTACATCAAAATGATCCTCAGTTAATTCAACTACTTCAGGTATAAGTAATATTTGTTTTTGTATATTACTATTTAAAAAACCTGCTCTAATTTTTTCTAGTACAATCCTTTCATGTGCCGCATGTTGATCAATTAATATAAGCCCATTATCATTTTCTGCAATTATATAAGTCCCATGTGCTTGAGCTATAGCTGATCCTAAAGGATAAGTTTTCTGCTTCTCAAAACCATCACTATCAAAATTTTCGGTAAATCTAGAAGAAGGTGATATGTTTATATTTTTTAAATCTAAATTATTAGAATCATCATTAATTTCATTAATTGATTTTGTACTAAAACTCATTTTATCTATCAAAGCATTAGAAATTTCAGTTGCAGTATTCAATCCAGCACTCTCTAGAGATTTGCGAACTCCAGATACAATTATAGATCTAACCTTTGCTGAATCTTTAAATCTAACTTCAGCTTTAGCTGGGTGTACATTTATATCTACATCTTGAGGAATTATATCTAAAAATAGTACAGCTACTGGAAAACGATTATTTTCTATTAAACCTTTATAAGCACCTCTAAGGGCTCCTATTAAATTTCTATCTTTTACAGGTCTATTATTTACAAATAAATACTGTTCTCTTCCTGTATTTCGATTTAAGGTCGGCATGCCTACCATTCCCGCTAACATTAATCCATCTCGTTCTATTTCTACAGAAACTGAACTGTTTATAAAATCTTCTCCCATAACCTGATTTAATCTATTTTTTGTCCCCTCAAAATTAGCTTCTTTACTCTTATCCCAGTAAAATATTTTTTTAGAATCAATTGTAAGAATAAATGTTACTTTGGGATGAGACATTGCTAAATGCTTCACTACTTCTTTGCAGTAACGAATTTCTGTTCCATTAGTCTTCAAAAACTTTAACCTTGCAGGAACTTTAAAAAATAAATCAGTAATGGTTACTTTTGTGCCAAACCTAATAATAGATGGTTCAACGTGCTTTTTATTATTAATTATTGATATTTTCCAGGCTTCGTGCATAGCTTTATCGTATGACTCGATACACAGATTAGCTATAGAAGCAATAGAAGGTAATGCTTCACCTCTAAAGCCTAGAGATGCAATATGCACAAGATCACCATCACTAATTTTTGATGTTGCATGCCTCTCTAAACACATATTTAAGTCGTCACGAGTCATTCCTTTACCATTATCAACTACCTCAATTAAGGTTTTTCCTCCATCAGATAAATATATAGATATTTCAGTTGACCCTGCATCAATAGAATTCTCTATTAATTCTTTTAGAGCAGAGCTTGGTCTTTCTATAACTTCTCCGGCCGCTATCTGATTAATTAAATTTTCTGGTAATTTTTTTATATTATTCATATATTTTTTAATCTTTTAGATACATTAATTTTAATTTTCTCAACTGCATTTTGAGTATATGGATCCACTTCAATTAATTCTGCAACAATTAAAACTTCTAAAATAAGTTCAACCATTAATTCAGCTACACTCTCAACTGTAATATCAGAAATACTTATCATTCTTACAGCCCTATTATTCTCTTTTAATGAGGCATAAGTAGAATCTGCCATAATATTCTGTATTTTTTCGAGTGTTAACCCTGATAATAAAAGTTCTTTATCATGTGATAAAATTTTAAAACCTTCACTCTCCTCTACTTTAATAAAAGTATAATTTGCAACATTTGGTCCATCTAACCACATCTGTAATTGACTATGTTGATCTGTACTTCCTTTACCAGTTAATAAAAAAGAACCTTTCGAATCTTTTCCTAATGATTCATTCCATAATTGTTTATACCAACTAATAAAAGAAGCTAAAGCATCTCCATAATGAATAATACAATTTAATTTTCCTCCCATATTAATATTTTTAGAGAAAACTGAAGAACTTATTATAAGTGAGTTATTTTCAAAGAAATTATTTAATGACCTTCTAGCAGCATTTCTTATGGAATAAGGATCTATGCCCATTATGGCTGCAGGTAATAAGCCAGTAGAAGAGAAAACAGAAAAACGTCCTCCTATACTTTCATGCTTTATAACTTTTAAGTTATGTTTATTAACAATTTTCATAAGTTCGTTAGCATTATTATTTATATTTTCGCACATAACCATTAAAGAGCTTTCTACTTTTATATTATTCAATAATAGCCACTCTATGACCACTAATAATAAAGCTATAGTTTCTGTAGTGTTTCCTGATTTAGAAATTGCAAGAAATTTTGAAGTTTTAGGTTTTATAGTATCTAATACTTTAGATACTGAATTTGAATCCAATGTGTCTAATATATGAAAATTTATATTATTATTTAGATTTGCTTGGATTAAAGCCTTAGCACCTAGACTAGAGCCCCCAGTTCCGATTAGAATAAAGTCAGTTAATTTATTATCAAAAGTAAAATATTCTGCAATTTTCAAAATTTCTTCAATATCTTTATCTGAATTAATAGAAGAAAATATTGGTATTTTATTGGATTTAATATCATTTCTAAATTTAAGAATTATATTATTAGTTTTATTTAACAACTCATTATCAATTTTCCAATTAGCAGAACTAAAAATATAATTATCTTTTTGAGCCATTTTTATTAATCTATACTTCCCTCTTTTTCAGAAATTACTGCATCTATTATTTTATCTGCTTCTATTGAAGAATCAATTCTTTCTTTTTTATCACTTGAAACTACTTTATTATTATCAACACTTTCATCTTTTTTTCTATTCCAAAAAGTTTTATCCCTTTGATTTTTGGATTCTAATTCTTCCTCATCTGAACTAAATAAATCAAAATCAAAAACCTCATCTAAAAATGATTTTTCCTCATCTTCATTTTTAGCAGTACTATTTTCTTCAACTTTTTCAATATTTTTATTAACTACTTCCTCTTTATTATTTTCTTTTAGATTATTTTTTATTTCTTCTAATTCAGATTTCAAATCTTCAATTCTTTTTTTCTCTTCTTCAGCATCAATTATATTATCTTTTTTATCTACTTCAAACACAGGTTCAAAATCTAATATTTTATCTAAAAGTGGTTTTTCTATTTCGCTTATAGAATTTTCATTATTAATAACCTTTCTAATATCCTCTTCACTATCTTTATCTCCTATTGAGATTAATAAAACTTCATCCCCTATTGTTAAAGATTCATCTTCGTCTATCTCTTCTTTAAAAATAACATTATCAATATCTGAATCTTCCATTACTACATCAGAATCTAGAGGTGGTCTTAATTCAAAAGTAGGAGGAACTGATAAAGGTTTTTTCTCATATACTTGAAATTCATCAGGAGATTTTTTAATTAAACCTATATTCTCTTTTGCACCACTACAGCTATATAGAAATAAAAAATTAACTGCTAATATGATTCTAAAAAATAATCTAAAGTTTATGCTTTTCACTTTAAAACCTTTCTTTTCTTACCTTCATTAAATTCATTATATAAAAAAATACAAGCTCCTATACATATACTAATATCAGCAATATTAAATGCTGGCCAATGTAAATTTTTCCAATAAACGTCAATAAAATCTATAACAACTCCTAATCTTATTCTATCAATAGCATTTCCTAAAGCCCCAGCAGAAATTAAAGTCATCGCAAGATAGTGTTTTTTATTGAATATTGCCCATGATATTAATCCTAATCCAAATACTACACCTATAAATGAAAATATATGCGGAACTAATTGACCAAAATCCCTGAATATTCCAAATGCTACTCCCGAATTAAATACTAAAGTGAAATTTACAAAAGGTAATATAACTAACTCTTTAGAATGAACTAACATATAACTTAAAATTTTCATTTTAGAAAATTGATCAAGTAAAATAATAATCAACATTAATATTAAAAAATAAATACTTTTTTTCATTTCTATTTTACTACGTTTGTACATCTTTCACATAAAGGGTCTTCAGAAGAGTAAGCAAAATTATCAAATATTTTCCAGCACCTAACGCATTTATCTCCTTTTGCCTTAGAAACAACTATTTCTAAACCTTTTAAACTATCCTCTTTATACGCAGCCTGAATATTACTTCCCTCAATAATTTCATATTTTGAAACAATAGCTATTTCATTAATATCTATTGATTCAATTAAGGGAATATATTCATTATCTTTAACATATAATTTAATTTCAGCATCTAAGCTTGATCCTATTATCTTATCTTGCCTTGCTAGTTCAAGTGCACCATTAATAGTTCTTCTTATTTTTCTAATATTAATCCATTTTTTATTTAAGTCATTATCTAACCAATCTTCTGAAATATTTGGAAATTGTTTCAAATGAATACTATCATCATTATCTGATCCAATATGAGCTAACCATGCTTCCTCTGCAGTATGACAAATAACAGGAGCTAACCAGGTAGTTAAACATTTAAAGACTTCATTAAGAACAGTTCTACTTGATCTTCTTTTCTCATCATTAAAACCATCGCAATAAAGTGAGTCTTTTCTTATATCAAAATAAAATGCTGATAAATCTGATGAACAAAAAGTATGTAACTCACTATAAAAAGCTTGAAAAGTAAAGTTTTGTACAGATTTTTTAAGTAATACATCTAACTCTTTTAATCTATGTAAAACCCATCTCTCCAATTCTGGCATAGAGCCTACATCTATAGATTCAGATTCATCAAAATCATTTAATGCGCCTATAGTAAATCTTATAGTATTTCTAAGACGTCTATAAGACTCACTTACTCCTTTTAAAACTTCTGGGCTAATCCTTACATCCTCTGTAATATCAGTCATAGCAACCCAAAGTCTTAAAATATCTGCCCCCGATTGTTTTATAACTTCTTGAGGAGAAACTACATTCCCAATACTTTTAGACATTTTTCGTCCTTGGCCGTCAAGTACAAAACCATGAGTAAGAACTGCATCAAATGGAGCTCTTCCTCTCGTACCGCACGATTCTAATAATGAAGATTGGAACCATCCTCTATGTTGATCAGTACCTTCTAAATATAAATCAGCAGGCCACTTTTGTCCTTTTCTATTTAAAACAAAAGAATGAGTAGAGCCTGAATCAAACCATACATCTAAAATATCTTGAACAGCTTCAAAATGCTTTGCATCATATTTATCTCCTAAAAATTTTTGAGGATCTTCTGTGAACCAAGCATCTGCTCCTTTTTTCTCTACTGCTTGAGCAATTCTTTCTATTACCTCAGGATCTCTTAATATTTCTCCTGTGTCTTTATTTAAAAAAACGGTAATAGGGACTCCCCAAACTCTCTGCCTAGATACACACCAATCTGGGCGATCCTTTACCATAGATTTAATTCTATTTTTAGAAACAGAAGGCACCCAAGTAGTATTCTCAATTGATTCTAATGCAATCTTTTTTAAATCATTCTTCTCCATTGATATGAACCATTGCTGTGTCGCTCTATAGATTATTGGCTTTTTAGATCTCCAAGAATGAGGATAACTATGTATATATTTTTCTGAAGCAAATAAAGAAAAATGCTTTTCTAAAGCCTCACAAACCGGTTCTAAAGCTTTAAATACATGTACTCCTGCAAAAAGTGGAATATTTGGAAAATATGTTCCTCCATCTTCAACTACATCGGGAACTGGAATTCCATATTTTTGACCTAATTCAAAATCATCTTCTCCATGTCCAGGTGCAACATGAACAAAACCTGTTCCTTGTTCAGTAGAAACAAAATCTCCCTCTAATAAAGGTACATCAAAAGAATAGCCTTCATTATGTAATGGATGTATACATATAGTCCCTTCAAGCAAGTCACCCTTTATTTCTGATAACAAATTGTATTCTTTAATATTAGTATCCATTAAAAATTTATCTAATCTTTCTTTAGCTAATAAAATTTTCTGGCCGATCTTAATTTGATTATTATCATTATTATTTTTAATTTTTATAATTATATAATCAAGTTCTTTACCATAAGCAATTGCTCTATTAGCGGGAATTGTCCAAGGTGTAGTTGTCCAAATAGGAATATAAGCGTCCTGTAGTGTCTCTTCTTTCGTGATTGATACCTTAAATCCTACCGTTATAGCGGTCGACTCTATATCTTTATATTCAACTTCAGCCTCAGCTAAAGCCGTTTTTTCTACGGGAGACCACATAACAGGCTTAGAACCTTTATATAAACTCCCATTTTCTATAAATTTTCCAATTTCTCTCACAATCTGTGCTTCAGCATCAAAACTCATTGTTAAATATTTATTATCCCAATCTGCTAGAATAAATAGTCTTTTAAAATCATCCATTTGAGCGCCAATCCACTTATCTGCAAAACTTCTACATTCTGCCCTAAAATCAGCAATTGGAATTTCTTCTTTATTAATTCCCTTTTTTTTGTAATTCTGCTCTACCTGCCACTCTATAGGTAAGCCATGACAATCCCAACCCGGAATATAATGAGAATTATAACCACTCATCTGTTTACTTCTATTTATTATATCTTTTAAAATCTTATTCATAGAGGTGCCTATATGAATTGGACCATTTGCATAAGGAGGACCATCATGAAGAATAAATTTTTCTCTATCCTTAGATATTTCTCTTAATTTGCCCGATAAATTTATCTTGTTCCATCTATCAATCATTTCAGGCTCGCGCTGAGGTAAACCTCCGCGCATTCCAAAACTTGACTTAGGTAAAAATACTGTATCCTTATAATCCATTTAATTTTCCTTATTGTATCTAAAAAAATACTAAATCTTATTTTCTTCTAATATTTTTATAGATTCCTTACAATCTTTGCTCATTTGTTTTTTAAGATTTTCTATATTAGAAAACACTTCCTCATTACGAATTTTCTCTACCAATGAAACTTTTATACGTGTTCCGTAAATATCTCCACTAAAATTTAGAATATATGCCTCTAAAAACCTTTTCTCTCCTTTAAATTGAGGCCTACAACCTGTAGATATTGCACTCATATAAGTTTTATTATTAAATTGTACCCAACCTGCATACACTCCATCACTTGGAATAATTGTATTTATATAATGCACATTAGCAGTTGGGAAACCTAATTTTCTTCCTAATTGTTCTCCTTCTACCACTTTACCTTCTATTTCATGAAAACGTCCCAATACTTTTTTTAATTCTAACATTTCACCTTTAAGAATCATTTCTCTTATTATACTAGAAGAACATCTAACATTTTCACTAGAGATTTCCTTAATTATATGTACTTTAAAATTATTTTTATTCTCTTGTGATTTTAGGTAATCTACATCTCCTTTTCTTTTATTTCCGAAACGAAAATCATCCCCTACTACAATATGTTTAGCCCTTAAAGATTTAGATAAAACAATTCTAATAAAATTATCTGCAGTAATATTAGAAAAATTTTTATTAAATCGTTGCGCAAGTATAATATCTATCCCTAATTCACCTAGTTTAATAACTTTACTTCTAAAAGATATAATATTTTTCGGCGCATAAACTGGACGAATTATTTTTAATGGATGGGGATAAAATGTTAATAAAACTATTTTTTCATCAGAATTTTTTTTAAGAGATTTAGCATAATTTAAAACTGCTTTATGCCCAAGATGAAGTCCATCAAAATTACCAACTACAACTATTGATTCTTTAATTATATTTTTTAAATCAGTAAATTCTCTATAAACGGAAACCATCTATTAACTCTTTTTAAAATAAATTATACTAATAACCAGCCATTATCGTTTGATTTAACATAACCTAATTCACTCATATGCAATAAATGTGCTAGTACAGACCTTCCTGCTGCTTTTATTAAACGTTTATCAAGGTTAGGATACATTTTTGAAACTAAATCAGGAATATAAGATATATTATTAGTATGTAAATATTTTTTTATTTGTTTTTCTCTCATTTTTCTGTGGCCTATTAGAGCTTTAACAAATCTCCTTGGTTTTTTAATTAATTCTCCATGAGAAGGTATATAATATTCATCTTCTCTCAATAACATTTTTTCTAAACTAGAAAAATAGTCTTTCATATTTCCATCTGGAGGAGAAACTAAAGTTGTAGACCAACCCATAATATGATCTCCTGTTAAAACTGCTTTAGTTCCTTTAACTGAATAACAAATATGATTAGATGTATGTCCAGGGGTGTGTATACATTCTAATTCCCAATTAGTTCCTTTGATCACTTCATTATCCTTAATAAGATAATCTGGAGTAAAATTTAAGTCAGCGCCTTCTTCACCTTCTTCTTCCCCATGAGGTCCATAACCCATTACTACTGCTCCAGTTAAATGAGATAAAGGTTTTGCTGCAGGAGAATGATCGGCATGAGTATGAGTCACCAAAATATGAGTAATTTTTTCTCCCTTAGTTTCATTTATTATAGCATCAATATGCGAGGGTATATTTGGTCCAGGATCCACTATAGCAATCTCTCCTGTGCCAACTATATATGTTCCTGTCCCATGTAGAGTATAAGGGCTAGGATTAGGGGCTACTATCCTTCTAATACCAGGAAGAACATCTTTAGATTCGGCATATTTAAACTCTAATTTATGAGATAATAAATTTTGTAAAGGTTGTTTATTAGTTTTGTTATCTGCCAAAAATTTACTCCTAACTTTTTTTATAAATCGGTGTACCTTTGAATAATAAATATATATAAAATATAATAGATTATAACCTTCTTA
>JAYGEJ010000082.1:0-7110 GCA_046582425.1 Alphaproteobacteria bacterium | reverse complement strand
ATGCATTATAATATGATTTGTAGATTAAAATAATTATAACTAAACAATATAATTCTTTTAAGATAAAATATAGCTTATTCTTATTTAATACTCAGGATAAAAATATGTATGTTCCAAAGCATTTTGAAGAAAATAGGGACGATGAAATAAATAGGATTATAGAGAATTTCCCTCTAGCTACATTAGTTGTAAATTCTAAGAATGGTTTAATGGCTAATCATTTACCTTTATTAATAAATAAATCTTCTAATAATAAAATTGAATTAATAGGACATATAGCTAAAGCTAATAGTCTCTATAGAGAGATAGCGAATAATCATGATGTACTTGTTATTTTTAGATCTGAAGATGCATATATTAGCCCTAATTGGTATCCTAGCCGAAATAAAAATAGAGAACATGTTCCTACATGGAATTATCAAGCTGTTCATTTCTACGGATATATTAGTTTTAGTAAAGAAAAAAAATTTCTACTAAAAACCTTAGAGAATCTAACTAAAGTTTTTGAAAAAAATAATTATAATAAAGGTGATTGGAATATAAATAATGTATCTTCAAGTTTTATGACAGCTATGCTTAACGAAATAGTAGGTTTTAGAATTGTGGTTTCTAGAACAATAGCTAAATCAAAATTAAGTCAAAATAGAGAAAAAGAAGATATAAATAATGTATATAAGGAATTAAAAAATAATGGTTTTGAATATATAGCTAATTCAATGAGGAAACTATAATTTAGTTTATCCATATATCCATCATATTTCCAAGTACTACCATTCTTATTACCTGATTTTTAGTGTGTACATAATCTCGAATAGTAGAAATTGTCTCTTCACTAATATTATTATATTTAGTTTTTTGTCTCTTTAGATTAATACCATCCTTTTTAATATATTCTAAAATATTAGTTGATATCTCTGAAATTTGTCCTTTTTGATCCAATGTTTTGAAATTTTTATACACTATTGATAAAAAATTAGGCCAGTGAGCTAAATGTCTCCATAAAGTTGCTACATGTGAATTAATACCATTTGGAGAACCTATTGAATTTATATTTTTAACTATATTCCACGTTTCTAAATTTATTTCCTCTTTTTCTAATAGTCTTGGAAATTTTGATAATAGTAATTTCTTCTGAATATTAGCATTAAATATATTGCCTTTAGGTTTATATTCAGAACTTATAAAAGCAGATAAAGCCATTAAATTCATACCATTAGATTTATTATATACTTTAATTATTTCTCTAATATTTTTAATATTTTTTGGGCTAAAATCTTTATGATTAAATTTATTTGGGATAGGAAAATTAATTGAATTTACCATTTTAATAAGAGCTAATTCAGGTGTTCCAGATAAATATATTGGTTTTGTAAGTGTCCATATATCTTCCAGGCTATTATTCATGCCTGCGAGGCCTCTCCAAATTGAAGTAACTAGGGGAATATCCATAGTTTTTTTTATATCTAAAAATATTTCTGCTGTTTTACCTTTCGCTTTATCTTCACTTATAGCTGTAACAGGATCGTATGAAAAATCGTAACTAGACAATAGTATATCCACATTAATTTAAAATAATATTAAATCACAAGTTATAAAATTTGTCATTATAGCTAACAATTATTGTAATTTTTATCGAGAAATTTTAAGATCTTATAATTAATAATTATTATTTTGTAATGAGGTATATAAATATGACTTTTTCCAAAAATAAATATGATCTTATAATAAGGAATGGAACTATTATAGATGGAACGGGTGAAAAGTCATATAAAGCCGATATAGGAATTATAGACGATAAAATACATGAAATAGGTTTTATAAATGAAGACGCATATAAAGAACTCGATGCTAAAGAATTTATAGTGACGCCAGGTTTTGTAGATATACATACTCATTATGACGGTCAAGCAATTTGGGATAATTATTTAAAACCTTCTTCAATACATGGCGTTACAACAGTTGTGATGGGGAATTGTGGAGTAGGATTTGCTCCATGTAATGAAAATGATAGAGAAAAATTAGTAGAATTAATGGAAGGAGTAGAAGATATTCCTTCACCAGTTATGCATCAAGGTTTAAAATGGGATTGGGAAACATTTCCAGAATATTTAAACGCTTTAGAAAATAATAAAAGAGATATTGATGTCTGCACATTAATTCCTCATGCTGCTTTAAGAGTCTTTGTTATGGGTGATAGAGCAATAAATCATGAAAAAGCTCATAATGACGATATGATAAAAATGAGAAAAATTAGCTGTGAGGCTATAAAAGCAGGAGCTTTTGGCTTTTCAACGTCTAGAACTATAAGCCATAAAAGTCGTAATGGAGAATATACTCCAACATTGAGAGCACATGAAAATGAATTAATGGCAATTGCAAAAGGGCTTCAAGATGCTAATGGAGGATTTATGGAAATAGTATCGGATTGGAATGAGCCAAATCCTAAAGAAGAATTCGAAGTTCTAAGAAGAATCGCTAAAACTACTAGTAGACCTATTGTATTTACATGTAACCAAAGACATGACAGAACAGAATATTGGAAGGATCTTATGCAATATGCTCGTGAAGCTAATGAGGAAAATCTTTCAATTAGACCTGTAATAGCTCCAAGGCCCATAGGCATATTATTAGGACTAAATGGGAGTCAAAACCCTTTTTCTGGAACTCCTACATATAAAAAAATTGCACATCTAAGTCTTAAAGGTCGTTTAAAACTTATGAAGGAATCAAAATTAAAAAATAATATATTATCTGAAGACCCAATTAAGGATAGCCAGTTTCCCTTAATTAATAGAATTAGTTATAATCAAATGTATGAATTTGGATCAGATGCTAACTATGAGCCTAAAAAAATTGAGTCAATAGAAAAAAGAGCTATTAAACTTGAAATATCATCTTCAGAATTAGCATATGATATTTTATTAAAAAATGAAGGTAAGAATTTTATATATTGTCCTTTAGTAAATTTTGCATCTAATAATTTAGAAGCCTGTGAAATAATGCTATTAGATAAAAATACTATTATGGGTTTAGGAGATGGAGGGGCTCATGTAGGGTTTATTTTAGATGCTGGTTTTCCTACATGGTTAATTGATTATTGGTGTAATAAAACGAATAAATTTTCTAAAGAAGAAATAATTAGAAGGCTTACAACAGATACAGCTAAAGCAGCTGGATTATGTGATAGAGGTAAAATTAAAAAAGGATATAAAGCGGATTTAAATATTCTAGATTGGGAGAATGTTCGAGCTGGAAATCCTTATATTGTAAATGATCTTCCCGCTAAGGGAAAAAGATTAATGCAAGAAACAACTGGTTATGAATATACTATAGTTTCTGGTATTATTACTTACTCAAAAGGAAAACCTACTGGTAAATTACCAGGTAAATTAGTTAGGAATAATTAATGGAAAGAATTATTGTTAAAGGTGCCCCTGGTTCTCCATATACTCGAAAAATGTTGAGTTTATTGAGATATAGAAGATTACCATATAATTTTTTGGTTGGAGGCCTTTTTGATAAAGGTATAATGGACACTTCCCATTTACCTAAAGCAAAAGTAAATCTTATGCCAACTATCTATTTTAAAAATAAACTAGATAATTTAGAACCTATGGTGGATTCTACTTTTATAATTAGGAGATTAGAAAATTTATTTAAAGAAAGGTCTGTAGTTCCAAATAGCCCAATACTAAAGTTTTTAGACTATTTACTAGAGGATTTTGCTGATGAGTGGTTAACTAAAGCTACATTTCATTATAGATGGACTTATGATCAAGATATTAAAAAAGCTGGCTCAACATTATCTCGTTGGAGATCTTTAACAGACAATGAAGAAAAGAATAAAGCTATAAAAAGTATGATTTCTGAACGTCAAATATCACGTTTATATGTGGTTGGAAGTAATAAAACTACATTAGAGATAATTGAGGGTAGCTATAAGCGAATATTAAAATTAATGGATAAAAATATGAATAATTCACCCTATTTACTTGGCGATAGACCAAGTAGTAGTGATTTTGCATTTTATGGACAACTTACTCAACTAGCTTCATTCGATCCTACACCCATGAAATTAGCTGATGACATAGCTCCAAGAGTGGTCGCCTGGGTAGGCGTTATGGAAGATTTATCTGGCCTTGAGGTTACTGATAAAGATTGGGTAGATGAAAATAATTTATCAGAATCTTTTAGAAATATTTTTTATGAAATAGGAAATACTTATATTCCTGTTTTAAAAGCAAACTATGATGCAGTCTATAACAATGAGAAAGAAGTTAATATAGAAATACAAGATACTGTGTGGACACAAAAACCTTTTCCTTATCAAGCTAAATGTTTAAATTGGTTGAAGGATGAATATAAAAATTTAGCAAGTAAAAATAAAAAATTTATAGATAACTTTTTATGTGAGACAGGATGCGAGTTATTATTTCATGGTAAATAAGATTTATGAGGAATATCATATGAAACTTAATAAATGTTTTGTCTTAATTGATGAATGTTTTTGGGATTTACAAGAAGTTTATGACGAGACAAAAATAATTTACAATTTTGATGAAAAAAATTGTGCAACATTACCTTATGGTTTATGGAAACTATACTTAATAGAGGAATGCATAAAAGAAATAGAATTAGAAAAAAGAAACGGAATATATACTTTAAGTTGTGATAACTTTTGTAGTTTAATTAATAAATATGCTAACTGGAAACCGAAAAATGATAGTGAGTGGAATACAGATAACGATTTATTGGGAATATCTAAAAAAGCAAAAGAATGTCTATCAAATATAATTAAGGATTTACATAATAGAGAAGATGCTAATGTTAATTTTTATAGAGATTTAGAACTACCAGTGGAGTAAAAATGATAGCAAGTATAAATGTTGAAGAAGGTGCACTTGAATTAATGGCTAAGGGAAACTTAGAGGAACCGGTAATTATGTTAAATTTACTTAAATATTTAGATAAAGCAAAAGCTGGTTTTGGAGTTGATGGATTATCAGGAAAAGAGGCATACCAAGTATATGGAAAAAAATTTGCTAAATTTCAGCCTATTTACGGAGGAGAACCAATATGGATGGGTAGATCTCATAACTCTATTATTGGAAAAGACGATTGGGATATTACGATATTAGTTAAATATCCTAAGAGAAGGAATTTTATAGATATGTTTAATGATAAAGAATACAAAACTATTGCACCAATTAGAGCAGCAGCACTAAAGGATAGTAGAATAATAGAAATGACGCAATTATTACCCAAAATGATGAGTTAGTATGATTAATTCAATAGATCATATAGTTTTGACCATAAAAGATCTAAATAAGACCATTAATTTCTATTGCACCATATTGGGAATGAAATTAGAAGAATTTAAACTAGAAAATAGTTCTGAAATTAGAAAATGTTTAAAATTTGGTAATCAAAAAATTAATATACATGAATTTGATAATTTAATTAAACCTGGTGCTAAAATTCCAAGGCCTGGGACAGGAGATATTTGTTTTATTTCTGATGTGGATGTTTCTGTATGGAAGAAAAAATTTCTCAAAAACTCAATAAATATAGAGTATGGTCCAATAAAGCAAATAGGTGCAGACGGCTTTTTATTATCAATATATGTCAGGGACCCAGATCAAAACCTTATTGAGATAGCTAATAAAATAAAGTCATAATTTAAGATAGACTTGTTAAAAAGGATTATTTTGATAAATTCTTGGCAATATAAATGTTGTAAATGTTCCAACTAAAAATATAATAACAGTAAAGATATATAAATATTTATTAAAACAATTTATATTTCTACATGATTTTTCTTCTGCTGGGTCTGAAGGGCATACATAGTTTCTACTTTTCCACTTTAATATTCCGCTTATAAATATTAATGAACCTGAAACTAAAAATAATAACACACTATATTTCTCTAGTAATAGTAATTTAGGAAAAGTAGTAAATAATGACGCTAATATAGGTCCTCCTCCTAATAAAAGTAGAAATGCAGGTAACGCGCAGCATATACACATACTAATACTAGTCACTAAACTTGTAAATGTTACTAAGATTGCTCTTTTGGGTTTCATCTTTGAAGTTGTTGAACTCATTTTTATAAAAATTTTGTTACTTTATGATTTAACATTTAGGCCATCTCTTAATGTGTTTTTATAGATTTGTATGGCAGGTACTATAGTGGCTATTAATGCTGCACAAACTATTGAAATTATTATTTGTATATCGTAATTCTTAATAGAAAAACTGTTAATAAAAATGCCATAATTATTTTGTAAATAATCTTTTCCTAAGGTAAATATTATAATCATTAAAATATAACCTACAATACATGAAATTAATGAAATTATAATTGATTCAACTAACAGTAGGCTAACGATGTTAGTTGGTGAAGCTCCTACAGACCTCAATATAGCCATTTCTCTTCTTCTGCTATTCAAACCTGCTATTGTCATAGCTATCATACCTAAAAGAGCGATAATAATAATAAAAAATGTAATAATCTTAAAAGCTTTATCCACATTACCTGTTAATGCCCAAAGCCTAGATAAAGTAATTCCGGGCATCACTGAGCTAATTGCCTCTTTCTTATAATTCAACACATCTCTCTGAAACTGAAATACTTGCGTTCTATTTTTTAATGATACAAATATAGCCGATATAGTCTTAGGCTTTAACTCACTTTGCATAATTTGTTCTACGGATACATCTATAACTTTTTGATTTCCTATCCATCCTGTGTGCATAGCTTCTATTCCAGCTAAACTAACATATACGGCATTATCTATTGGAGTGCCTGTTGGCTTTAAAATGCCAGTAACTTTAAAACCTAAATTTTCGTGATCATGTCCTTCATGACCTTCTTCTGCATGGTCTGAGTGATCTTCATGCTCTTCATGTTTAGCATGGTCATCGTGATCAGAGTGATCGTCGTGTTCTTCATGTTTTGCATGGTCATCATGATCAGAGTGATCGTCATGATTATCTTTTTCTGATTGAAAAGTATGAACTTCACCGACATCAGATAATCCATGTGTTATAATTATTTCTGCACCTAGATTATATTTTAATTTACTTGCAACTGCACTTCCTAAAACAACA
>JAYGEJ010000102.1:0-11200 GCA_046582425.1 Alphaproteobacteria bacterium | reverse complement strand
TGTATAAGGGTGTCCTAATTGCATAGTATTGCCTTCTTTAACCATAGCCAAAGCTCTTTTTACAACTTCAGGTTTTTTATACCAATTAGTTGAGCCCGCTTGATCGTCAGCACCCCAAATAGGATGCGGCCACCATTTTTCACCTAAAGGTGTTTCCATACAATCGCCATCTACCCATGCTTTTCCTTTTAAGCCAGCATATTTTTCACAATGCCCATCAGCATAGGAAGCACTAATCCATACGAAAGTAAACGCAATAGCCGAAGCTACTGCTAATAACAGTTTATTCATTATTCTCTCCTCCAAATTTCCCTACTTATTAATTATATTATAGGGAAGGTTATTATTCTCTCCTCGTCTCTATACTTTAATTTATAGAGAGGCTTAAAGACTTATAAAAAAGTCTTAGAGCTAAGTTTAGACAAGAAATTCATAGAGAATCAAGTGTTTTATTAAAAAACACATTATGTTAAGAATATTTAGTTATAAAATTTTTTAAGTTATTTCGGAACCAAAGTCCAAATTTTTCCATTTGAGCTTAACTTACCAGCTATTTCTTCTGCTTTTTTACCTCTGCCTAAAAATAAATCCATTCGTGTTAAGCCTTTAATCGCGCTGCCTGTGTCTTGAGATATAAAAATATTTGTTAGTTTCTTATCTTGTCTGTCGCCATAAAAAGAATCAACTTGAATCCATAAAGGCAAATGATAAGGTATAAAATTATTATCTACTGCTACAGAGTGCATTGGAGTAACACTTACTCCGCTTGAACCTTTTGGCTGTTCAAAATTATTTCTTTCCTTAAAGAAAATGAATCTATTATTTTTTTGCATAAGTTCGAATGCCGCTGTTTTATTATTTTTCATCCAAAATAAAATAGCTTGCATCGACATATTATCTTTTTTTATTATCCCATCTTCTATAAGTTTTTTACCAATCGAATAATATTTCTTGCCGTTATCGCCGGCATAACCTACCGAAAGTTTCTCCCCTGATGCAAGCGATATTACTCCAGAGCCTTGAATATGTAAAAAATAGGCAAGAGCAGGGTCATCAATATAAGCTAATATGTTTTCTTTAAACATATGCTCATTCTCTATAGTTTTTCTTGAAGGCACAGGAATAAAATCATTGTCTATTAGCATGCCAGTTATCTTTTTTGACTTAAATTCTTCTCCAAATTTCTCTAAATCAACGGATAAAATATTAGGAGGCTTTTTAAAAATTGGTACAGCATAGGGGGCTTCTTCAATAGACATCTCAAGCCTTCCGTTTATTTCTAATTCTATATAGCCAGTTAGAAGGGTTTCTTTACTTGGTAAATATTTAGGATAAAAATTATCTTCTATTAGTTTTTTAAGTTTATTATTGGTTTTTACTTTAGGCAGAGCTTTGCAAAATTTTACGTAAGCTTCTGTTTTAACTTTAACTTCTAATAGCTTATCTTCTTCTAAGAAATGTGAACTCAAAATATATTTACAACTTTGTTCAAAGGACTTCAAAGAACTAAGAATATTTGTAGAATGCCATCCAGGCAAATCTGAAAACTTTACTTTTACTGTTTCAGTATTATTTTGATTGAAATCTTTCTTATATAAAACAAAAGATAAAAGAATTAATATTAATAAGAAAAAAAAGCTTTTATAGAGTTTTTTATTTTTAGGCATTAAAAAAATAACTAGTTAATTTGATTAACGCCAAATAACTTCCAGTTGGGGCTGTCTGACTCTAGAGGTCTTAAAAAAGTCCAAGCAACCGTTTTTTCGTCTTCATCTTTACTCAAAT
This sequence comes from Alphaproteobacteria bacterium, assembly GCA_046582425.1. GTDB lineage: Bacteria > Pseudomonadota > Alphaproteobacteria > TMED109 > TMED109 > TMED109. The sequence goes on along the minus strand of JAYGEJ010000102.1, from coordinate 9,415 downwards.
CTAAAAATATACTTCCATCGCTATTATTTATAATAAATTTTTCATTATATTTAAAATTAACTCGAATATAAACAATATTATCCTGTATTTTTATTTCTTGTATATTCTTACCGAAAACTTCTATTTTACAATTATCTATTGTGTGCCCTTTGCTTTCCTGGTCTAATATTTGTTTCTCAAATATTCTAAATATATCATCTTCTAAAAAACTTATTAATACTTTCTTGTTTGCTTTATATTTTGCCTCTAGTAACATTGGAAAAGCTTTACTAGCACCTGAGAGAAAGCCTATTTCATCAAAATCAGGCTGTACATTTTTTAAATAATTTAAGCCCTCCCCATTTTCTGTTGTGATATTTTCTTTCGTTGGTTCTTTTTCTTTTTTTATATTTACAACCTTTTGAACAGCTTCTTCGCTTTCTTCAATTGTAACTTTAGACTTAGTTCCTAAAATTCTATATAAACGAACAGCAAGAACGCCTGCTATTACAGCAAATAATATAATATCAAAATATTGCACTTTTTTTTCCCATTTTTATTTATCTTACATAAGATAGTTCGCTAAACTTATTTGGTAAAGAGGAACATAAATATTATTTTAACCAAAGCGATGAATTAATCTTTTTAATCATCTCTATATGCTCTTCTTTCTCCTTTTCTGTTAAAGTTGCCTCAACAAAATTTAAATTATCGAATGTGTGCTCTTCTTTATTGTTTACTTCCTTAGTCTTTTCTGTATTTTGTTGAACTAAACTTAAGCTTGCTTGACGGCCGCCTGTTAATTGCAGATAAACTTCTGCTAACAACTTTGCATCTAACAACGCTCCATGTTTTTCTCTAAGAGATAAATCTATTTCAAATCTTTTACACAATGCATCCAAGCTTGCCGCTGCACCAGGTATTTTTTCTCTTGCTAAATGGACCGTATCTATAGTCTTTTGCATCTCTATCAAAGGCATATTTGCCATCTTTAATTCGCTATTTAAAAAACCAATGTCAAATTTTGCATTATGAATTACCAATTCTGCTCCTTCAATAAAACTAATAAAACCCTTAGCAATATCTTTAAATTTTGGCTCTTTTTTTAAAAAATCTTCTGATAGGCCATGTACTGCAAACGCTGCTTCTGGCATCATTCTTTCTGGGTTTACATATGAGTGCCATTCTTTACCTGTAGGAATATTTACATCTAATTCAACACAGCCAATTTCTACAATTCTGTGTCCATCTTGAGGATTCAGTCCCGTTGTTTCTGTGTCTAATGCTATTCTTCTCATGAGATAAGTTTCTTTACGATATTTTTAACCTGGTTCCTAGAAAACCTATGGCCATTTCCTGAATTAACGATAAAATCTGATCTTTTTCTTTTATCTGCATCAGGCATCTGTGTTCTTAAAATATTATTAAATTTTTTTAAATCCATGTTTTTTCTTTTTAAGGCTCTTTGTTTTTGAATTAAAGCTGGTGCAGAAACGACAACTATTTCGTCGCATGCTTTTTCTCCTTTAGTTTCAAAAAGTAACGGTATGTCATAACAAATTATCTTATATCTTTGCCTTACCGCCCGTTCTGTCCATTTTTTTCTCTCTTTTCCAACTTGTGGATGAATGATATTTTCTAGTTTAAGCTTCATATAGTTGTTTTTAAAAACTATGTTACCTAATTTTATTCTATTAATATATTTACTGCTTTTAATTTTTTCTAAAGTTTCTGGAAACTCTTTAGCAATTACTGGGACTAACTTTCCATTAAGGCCTATCAGCTCATGTACACAATGGTCGGCATCAAAAACAGGAACTCCAATAGAGCTAAAAATTTTTGCTGTTACGCTTTTTCCCATTGCTATAGAGCCTGTTAAACCTATAATAATCATTTATTAGCTCTTTCTAAATGATCTATAGCAATTTGTTTCAATGGCCCACTAACTGTAACTTTTTTATTATGCCACATTTCAAAAGCAGGTACAGCTTGATGGAGCAACATTCCTAAACCGTCTATTGTAGTGTAATTTAGTACTTTTGCCTCATTAAGCAATTCAGTAACTAAAGGAGAATATACTATGTCGTAAACAATTGAGTCTTTATTCATAGTTTCAAGATTTATATTAAGCTTAGGTTGTCCTATCATACCTAAGCTTGTGCAATTCACTAGAATAGAGCAATTTATAAGAGCTTTTGGCAAATCAGAACTAAAATTAATCTTTGAAGAAGGGAAAATTTTTTTCATATCATTTATTAATTTTAATCCTCTTTCCTTATTTCTATTTATTAACTTTATCTCCATCTTGTTTTCTTTTAAAAAAGACCAAATAATTGCTCTGCTGGCACCTCCTGCTCCAATTATAGTTATATGGCCGTCCTTTTTTTTCCACAAAGGTGCTGTAATATTTAAATGTCGCATAAACCCATAAGCGTCTGTATTATATCCATAGAGCTTATCATCATTGCCTACTTTAATTGTATTTATAGCGCCTAAATCCAAAGCATCTTCTTCGATGTAGTCTATATATTTCATAACTTCTGATTTATATGGAATAGTAACATTTAAACCAACGATATTTCTATCTTTGAGGCTGTTTAAAAAAGAAGAGATATTCTTTTTTTCAAGCTCATATATATTATAAATAGATTCTATTTTATGCTCTTTCATCCAAAAAGAATGCAAAGCAGGAGATAAACTATGTTTAATAGGATTTCCTATAATGCCTGTAGCCATATTAATTTTCTTTTATTTTTTTCTCTTTAAAAATTCTTAAATATTCTAATGCCGCAGCTGCTGTTTCTTCTATAGACTTCCTTGTTACGTCTATAATAGGCCATTTATTTTTTAAAAATAGCTTTTTAGCTAATAAAACTTCTTCTTTAATTATATCTTCTTCAACATAATTTGTTTTTCCCTTTTCCCCAACAGAATTTAATCTAGATTTTCTTATTTGAACTAGCCTTTCCGGGCTAGTGGTTAAACCTATAATTAAGGCTTTAGAAGAAAATATATTTGAGGGCAGTTCTATATTTGGAACCATAGGAATATTCGCAGTTCTTATCCCTCTGTTTGCCAAATACATTGATGTTGGGGTTTTGGAGGTTCTAGATACTCCAATCAATACAATATCAGCGCTTTCTAAATCATGAGATAATTGTCCATCATCATGTGCTAGGGTAAATTGCATTGCTCCTATTCTATCAAAATAACCGTGTGATAAACTATGTTGTCGTCCAGGCTCATCTATTGCTAAATCATAATGAAAATAATTATCGATAGCTTTAACTACTGTATCTAATACAGGAACAATTGGCACGCCTAATTTTTCACAGCCTTCTTCTAATATTTTTCTTAATTTCTTGTCTATAATAGTATATATTACCAAACCTTTATTTATATCAATTTCGTCTATTATTTTTTTTAGCTGTTTTTCAGATCTTACTAAAACCCAACTATGTTCTATTGGATTAAAGTTTTTAAAATGTGCAATCGCAGATCTTGAAACTGTGCTTACTGTCTCTCCAGTTGAATCCGATATTATGTGAATATGTATATTATTGTTTACTATTTTATTTTCCTTAACTAAATCATTTTAAATTATACAATTTTTATACATTGTGAATAAAATTTAATTAATTATATTAATTACCTTAACAACAATATAAATAGTTTAATTTTTATTAAATAAAAATAAATTAAATATTTACTTTTTGTGGATAAATATTTAATCCCCATAATACCTATAAACTACTACAATTATACTTTATAATAACTAATATATAATTAATATGGAATAAATGTGGATAAATTAAATAAAAGCTCTGACTTTATAAAAAAACTAAATGGTATAAAAACATCTAATACTCCTATTTGGTTAATGCGACAAGCAGGAAGATACTTACCAGAGTATAGAAAAATAAGAAAAGAAGCAGGCTCATTTTTAAATTTGTGTATGAACCCACAATTGTCAGCAGAAGTAACATTGCAACCACTTAAAAGATTTGATTTAGATGCTGCAATTATATTTTCAGATATTTTAACTATTCCGATGGCCTGTAATAGAGATTTAAAGTTTATAGAAAATGAGGGACCTACTTTAAAGCCTATTAAACATGAATCAGAAGTTTATGATTTAGAATTAAAAAACAAAAATTTCTTAGAGCCTGTTTACGAATGTTTAAATATAGTTAAAAGTCATCTTAGCTCGGATAGAGCCCTTATAGGTTTTGCAGGGGCTCCATTTACAATAGCGGCTTACATGATTGAAGGAAAAGGGAGTAATAATTTCTCAAAATGTGTATCCTTCTTTAATAATTATGAAAAAACATTTATAGAGTTACTTAAAAAATTAGAAATATTTATTTCTAATCATTTAATAAAACAAATAGAGGCAGGAGCGGAAGCGGTACAAATATTCGATTCTCATGCTAAAATAGCAGTTCAAGAAAATAAATTTAAAAATTTTTGTATAGAACCTAATAACAATATTGTAAAAAAAATAAAAAATAAATATCCCAATATACCTATAATAGGATTTCCAAGAAATGCGGACAATTTATACGCGGACTATGTTAACAATGTTAATATTGATTGTTTATCTATAGATCAAAATACAAATATTAATAAATTAATAGATAATCTAATAATTAATAAAGAACGTAATATATGCTTCCAAGGTAATTTAGACCCAGAAATTTTATTAAAAGGAGGAAGCAATATGGTCAATAGTGTAAATAATATTTTAGACAAATTTTCATCTGTAAACCACATATTTAACTTAGGTCACGGGGTTATTAAAGAGACGCCTATTAAAAACATTGATTTGTTAGTAAAGACAGTTAGAGAATGGAAAAAATGAAGAAAAAAATTGGTGTTATCCTTTTTAATTTAGGCGGGCCAGATAAATTATCTGCAGTGAAACCTTTTCTATTTAATCTATTTAATGACCCCGCTATAATAGGGGCCCCTAATCCAATTAGATATTTTTTGGCAAAGCTGATTTCGTCTAGAAGAGAAAAAACAGCTAAAGAAATATATTCCTTTATGGGAGGAAAATCTCCAATTTTAGAAGAAACTGATCAACAAAAAAATCTTTTAGAAAAAATGCTTAAAAAAGAAAAACATATTTATAAAGTTTTTATATCTATGAGATATTGGAAGCCTTTTATAAATGAAACATTAACAGATGTTATGACTTGGAACCCAGATGAAATTATACTCTTGCCTCTTTATCCACAATTTTCAACAACAACTTCAGGCTCGTCTCTTAATTCATGGAAGAAAGAGATAGATAGAAAAAAGTATAAAGTACCAACGAAAATTATATGCTGTTATCCAGAAGATAAAGACTTTATATCGGCTCATGTTGATGAAATAAATAAAGTACTTAAAATAGCGAAAAATAAAAACAAGAATAAGAAAGAAATTAGGCTTTTATTTAGTGCTCACGGATTGCCTGAAAAAATTATAAAAAAAGGAGACCCTTATCAAAATCAGGTTGAAAAAACAGTTTCTAAAGTGTTAGCCAGCCTAAATAAAGATGAATTTCTTTATACCATTTGTTATCAAAGTAAAGTTGGGCCATTAAAATGGATAGGGCCTTCTACGGAAGAAGAAATAATAAAGGCGTCTAAAAAAAATGAAGTTATTATATTAATTCCTATAGCTTTTGTTAGTGAGCATTCAGAAACTTTAGTAGAGCTAGATATAGAATATAAAGAAGCTGCACTAAATAATGGCTGCGAATTATATTTAAGAACCCCGGCTTTAGGAAAAAACGACTTCTTCATAAAAAGTTTAGCTAATTTGGTGCTACAAAATAATAAAAATAAAATATTAAACAACAAAGTGTGTAGCAAAGACTATAACAAGTGTTTTTATAATACTTTTTGGGAAAAAGTGTGATTACTTTTTATCTATACATAAAAGCTTTTCATATTATAGCAGTTATTTCTTGGATGGCGGGTATGCTTTATTTACCTCGTTTATTCGTATATCATGCCAATAAAAACAACACTAAAGAAATGAATGCAACATTTGAATTAATGGAAAAAAGACTGCTCAAATATATTATGAATCCTGCAATGATTTTAACCTGGGCTTTAGGAATAGTTTTAATTTTTTCCCCTTTAATAAATTTTGGACCCAATTCATTATGGCTATCAATAAAGATGATTTTAGTTGTAATAATGTCAGGTATACATGGTTATTTTGGATATTGCAGAAAAGCATTAATTAAAAATAATACTTTTTATAGCCAAAAATTTTTTAGGTTTCTTAATGAAGCGCCTACAGTATTATTAATCATAATTATTATATTAGTAGTAGTTAAGCCTTATAATTAATTTAAATTTTGACATTTAATCAGAAATAATAATATTATTATACTTGTTATAAGTAACAAGTATAAATCTCATTTATTCTATTATAAAAATCATTTCAATAATTAATCATATATAGGACCTATAATGCACTTAAAAGAACTTAAACAAATGTCCCCTGCAGACCTTATTCTATTTGCAGAAGAAAAAGGTGTTGAAAACGCTTCAAATCGCAGAAAACAAGATTTAATGTTTTCGATTTTAAAAAATTTAGCAGATAACGGCGACATAATTAATGGTGATGGGGTTATTGAAATTCTTCCAGATGGGTTTGGGTTCTTAAGAGCGCCCGAAAGTAATTATTTGCCAGGCCCAGATGATATATATGTTTCACCATCACAAGTAAGAAAGTTCGGTTTAAGAACTGGCGATACAGTTGAGGGACAAATTCGTCAACCAAAAGATGGAGAAAGATATTTTGCGCTATTAAAAATTGATCAAATTAACTTTGATTCTCCTGATAAAGTAAAGCACAAAGTAAGGTTTGAAAATTTAACTCCATTGTATCCTGAAGAAAGAATAAGGCTTGAAATAGATTCTGAGAAGCCAGATAAGAGCCGTGATAATTCTTGTAGAGTTATAGAGTTAGTAAGCCCATTAGGAAAAGGACAAAGAGGCCTAATCGTTGCCCCACCTCGAACTGGTAAAACAGTATTGCTTCAAAATATTGCTCATTCTATCGAAAAGAACCACCCAGATATTTATCTTCTGGTTTTGTTGATAGACGAGAGGCCTGAAGAAGTCACTGATATGCAGCGCTCAGTAAAAGGAGAGGTTATATCTTCCACATTTGATGAGCCCGCTATGCGTCACGTTCAAGTTGCAGAAATGGTTATTGCTAAAGCTAAAAGATTAGTAGAACACGGACGAGATGTTGTTATATTATTGGATTCCATCACAAGACTAGGAAGGGCTTACAATACAGTAGTTCCTTCTTCTGGTAAAGTTTTGACTGGCGGGGTAGATGCTAATGCTTTACAAAAACCAAAAAGATTTTTTGGCGCAGCTAGGAATATAGAAGACGGCGGTTCTCTTACTATTATAGCCTCTGCTTTAATTGAAACAGGGTCAAGAATGGATGAAGTAATTTTTGAAGAATTTAAGGGAACAGGCAATTCGGAAATTGTACTTGATCGAAAACTTGCAGACAAGAGAACTTTTCCTGCAATAGATATTGCAAAATCTGGAACCCGAAAAGAAGAGCTTTTAGTTGAAAAGGGCGACTTGTCAAAAATGTGGATGCTAAGAAGAATTTTAAGCCCTATGGGAATGAGTGATGCTATGGAGTTCTTAATAGACAAGTTAAAAGGAACTAAAAGTAATTCAGATTTTTTTGATAGCATGAATCAGTAATTATAAAGAGTTTAGAAATTTTAATAATTTTTTTCTATTTTTAAGGCTTAGAGACATATAGTTGTTTTTTGCTTCAAGCCCTTCACCCTCATGCCATAAAATAGCTTCCTCAATAGATTTTGCACGGCCATCATGTAAAAAACGAGTATGTTTGTTTACTATTTTTACTAACCCAATTCCCCATAAAGGCGGAGTCTTCCATTCATAACTCTTTGCTTCTCCTTCATTAACGCCGTCATCTAAACCTTTGCCCATATTATGTAAAAGAAAATCACTATAAGGTTTAATAATTCTATTACTTAGTTCTGGGTGCTTAGGATGTGTTCCTGTTGTATAAGTTGGAGTATGACAATTCTCACATCCTATTTCTTTAAACATACTCTGGCCATATAGAATATCCTTACTTGCAGCATTTCTTTGTCTTGGCGGAGCAAGAGTTTGCATATAGACCAGGAGTCTTTCTACTTGAGCATCTGAAACTTCTGGATTTCCACCATCTATTTGTTCCAAACATGCTTTTTGTATTTCCACACAATTCTTTTCAGGAAAAATATTTGATGTTAATCCCATATCTTGAGAAGCAGCCCCTGTTATATGATGAAGTAGCGTAGCTCTTGTTGCTTTCCAGCCAAATTTACCTACCATAATATTTTTAGATGGGACGTCTATAATTTTATGAGGGCGGCCAGATATACCATCTTTATCTATATCTTTTGGGTCTGCATTTTTAAGTATGTCTTTTTCTTTTATTGCTTCAATAAGGCCTAAACCAAATACTACTGGAGCAACTCTTCCCGAAGACTTAGTGTTTGCATGAAGCTCACCAAAAGATAAAGAATGAAAAGAATATTTAGGAGCAGAGAGCTTCATAGTTGTGCCATCATCAAACTTTTGATCTATTAATGAGTAATTTATTGTAGCTTTTCCTTCGTATGGTACTCCCAAGATAGACTTGTCATTTAATTGATAGCCATAATTAGGGTCAGGATAAGTCTCACCTTTTTCTATTCGTGAAAGTTTAATAACCATAGATCTAAATTTACTGCCTTCTTTTGGAGGTTGACCTCTTCCATCTTTAACATGGCAGCCGGAACAGCTTACCCGGTTAAATACAGGGCCTAATCCGTCTAAGCTTTTTACTGAGCTTGGAGCTGGTGTCCAGGAGCGCCGAAATAGGTGTCTGCCTCCTGTAAACAAACGCATTTTAGACAGATCTAAAGAAGGGATTGGGGCGGCAAAAGATTCTCGCGTTTCTCTTTTAACGGAGATCTCTTTATCCATTGTGTTAACGTATTCTTTGCTGCTTATATTATTAGCAATGAAAAATAATACTATAGCTACAAATATTACTAAACTTTTATACAAAATTTTTATTCGGCTATAATTACTTCCCAATTTAGATCTTTACCTGCCTTTTTAAAGTTTTTTGCAAGAACTAATAAGTTGCTTACAGTTTTTTCTGCAGCTTGTCTGCCTAGCCCATTCTTAGGCTCAGAGAGCATTTTGTCAAAGGGAACCGTAATATTATTTATTGAAATATTTGTCTCATTAATAATTTCTAAAATGTTTTCATGTAAATTTATATTGTTTTCTGAGACAAACTCTGAAATAGAAGGGCTAAAACTCTCGCCATTAAGTCCTTTACCAAGATATACATTTATGATTCCATTAAAGTTAGCTCTAACATCATTGTGTGTTTG
>JAYGEJ010000029.1:0-1799 GCA_046582425.1 Alphaproteobacteria bacterium | reverse complement strand
AAATTCATATTTACTTTCCAACTATATCTACAAAAATATCTTCAAGAGAACTTTGATTTGTTTTAATATCCTTTAAAACAATATTTTCATTAGATAAATCATTTAATAGTCTTGTAATCCCAGTTTTATCATGATTTATATTATAATTATAGATTAGTGTAGCTCCTTTGTTACTTAGTTCTAATTTATATTTCTTTAGATTATTTGGTATATTTTTTATAGAATTATGAATATGGATACTTAACGTTTTTTTACCCATCTTCTCTATCAATTGTCTTTTATTTTCTATCAAAGATATTTTACCATTATTGATAAACCCTACTCTATCAGCTAATTCTTCAGCTTCTTCTATATAATGCGTAGTTAGGATGATCGTTACGCCATTTTCTTTTAGAGATCTAATTATACCCCACATATCTTTTCTAAGTTCAACATCAACTCCTGCTGTTGGTTCATCTAAAAAAAGTACTAATGGTTCATGGCTTAGAGCTTTAGCAATTAATACTCTTCTTTTCATACCACCTGAGAGCTCTATAATTTTTGTATTTCTTTTATCCCATAGTGATAACTGTTTTAAAATTATTTTAAGGTAATCAGAATTTTGAGGTTTACCAAAAAGACCTCTCGAAAATTTTACACTACTTAAGACTGTCTCAAATGGTTCTATTGCCACCTCTTGTGGAACAAGACCAATTATACTTTTTGTATCAATTGGATTTTTAATAACATCAAAGTTATTAACTTTAACTAAACCGCTAGTAGGAATGGTAATACCTGTTATAATTGATATTAATGTAGTTTTTCCAGCACCATTAGGACCTAATAATGCAAAAATTTCTCCTTTATTTATATCTAAAGAAATATTTTCAAGAGCTTTAAAACCACTCTTATAAGTTTTATATAATGAATTAATGGATATAATTGGCTTCATAAAAATTCCTAATTAATATAATAAGATAGCTCATAAATGTTACAATACTAGTATAATTTTTTTTTAAGACTTACTTACTTAATAAAATCATAAATATATTAAAAATAGGTTAAGGTAGGTTATAAATTGCAATTAACATAAATATAGCAGCAATTATAAGTAATATTATTTTGTAATAATTATTTTTCATATTATGCATCATTTTTCTGTTTGTTATTAATATATTTTAAAGCATTTCTTAACCAAGTTAATGCTTCTGTTTTTTTTTCTGGAGAATAAGTATTTATCTCCGTTAAAAAAAGATTATAATCTTTAATTGCTAAATTGATTAATCTAGTAGCTTCATCAATTTTCTTATCATCCATAATATTTTTTATTTCTATTGTTTTAAAATATATCTATAATTTTTGGCCATATTACATCAGGATAATATGTATGCCCTTTATTACCTTTTAATAATACTAAATTATTGTCAGATTTATCACTATTATAGATAATTTTAGGTACTTTCAAAGCTTTCTCTGCAAATTTATAAGGCCATATATGATCAGATATTCCTGCTACTATAATACAAGGCCTAGGTGAAATAAGAGAGATCATAACGTCTTGATCAAACCATTTTAGTAAAGAAGGTATATCATTATATCCTGTAGCACCTCTCTTTAAAATTGTTTCATTAGCAAGTCCAACACATCCTCCAATAGCAATTCCATCTATGTTATCATTCGAAGCAGCAGCTGCTATTGCAGTCGTTCCAGCAGAAGAATAACCTTTAAGCCATATTTTATATTTTGAAGAATACTTTTTTTTAAGCCATTTAACTAATGCGGTAATCTCTGCAACTGTCTCACCTAAACTACTGTTTCCA
>JAYGEJ010000160.1:0-5574 GCA_046582425.1 Alphaproteobacteria bacterium | reverse complement strand
CTGGCGGCTTCATCGAAAATGAATCTATTTCTTTTTCGAGGCTCTTACTTTTAGTTAAGTTCATTATATCAAGCATTGGCAATGAATTATCTTTTGACCATTCTGCTAATGATGATTCATAAAGTTTATTATTAGGAAACTCTAGTATTTCAGACATAACAAACCATGATAGTGCACTTTCTAGGCCAGCATTACAAAATGAAATTTGGCCACTTTGTTTAAATATTCCTGAATGTGCAAATATTTTTTCTAAATCAATTTTATCTTGAAAAAGTAAAGAATCATTTATTAATAACCAATCATTTGGAATATTTATTGCGTTAGGAATTGTTCCTGAACGAAGAGAAGGAAAAGATAAATTAATTCCCATGTACATAGAAGAAGATCTTGCATCAATTAAATATCCATTTTTACTAATGACTTCTAATACATCTTTTTTATTAGCTAAAATATTGTTATTAATTTTTGATTTATATATCTTTTCTTGTGGTAGAGAAAAACCTGTTTCTGTATCATTGTCCCAATCTTCCTTCCAACTTTTTAAACCTCCATCTAGAATAGAAATATTTTTATGTCCCAAATATTTAAAGGTAAAATATATAGCTGCAGCTTCAGCCATATCATATTTACCTAATCCAGGAGCTACTATAATAACATAATCAGAACTAGATATACCTAACGAACCTATTAAAGCTTCTAAAGTGTTTTTAGAAGGCATTAATAAAGGCATTTTTTTTCTATTTTCTCTCCAACCGTCTACATAAAAATTAGTGAATACAGAACATGGAATATGTGCAAGCTCAAAGTCTTTCTTAGATCTATGAACTTCTATAATTTTAATATTATCATTACATATTTTATCTTTTAACCAATCTTTATCTACTAATGGATTTGCACTAACAACATTAAAATTAAAAGTAAGAATTAAAAAAAATAAAATATATTTTTTAAATACAATCATGACACAACCCTTATTATAAATATAACTATCGATATATTATATTATAGGTGATTACAATATTAAGTATAGATTTGCACAATACATTTTTTCTGTTCTATTCTATACCTTAAGCGATAATGACTTAGGTTATTATTTATTTTTAACTAAAAGTAGGAAAGGGAGGATATCTTATGTGGAAATCTCCTGTAGTTCGCGAAGTAGCTGTTGGTTTAGAAATCAACTGTTATGCTTGCGCAGAAATCTAATCTGAAAGATTAGTTATGATATTCTCACCAGCTTCTGTACCGAAGCGTAAATAGGATTATATAATATGTATATTCGTGTGCTCGGAGCAGCTGCTGGTGGGGGTTATCCACAATGGAATTGCAATCATCCAAATAGCAGATCAGCTAGAAATAAAGACCCTAATGCAATAGCTAGAACCCAGTCCTCTATAGCAATAAGCTTAGATAAGAAAAGATGGTTTATTTTTAATGCTTCACCAGACCTTAGACAACAATTATGGAATAACCCTGAATTGATGCCCTCTGCTGGAGACCCTCTAAGATATAGTCCTATTATGGGAGTTTTACTTACAAACGCAGACGTAGATCATACAGCCGGTCTTATTAATTTGAGAGAATCACAAAGTTTTAATCTTTATGGAACAGAAAGAGTTCTAGGAGTTTTACAAAGTAACACAATATTTAATGTGTTAAACCCTAAATTTGTTAAAAGAAACCCAGTAAAGTTAAACGAATCCATTCCCTTGAAATATACTGACAAACAAGAAAGTGGGATTACAGTCACCCCCTTTGCTGTACCAGGAAAAGTAGCTCTATGGCTAGAAGATGAATCTAAAGGTTCAGATTTTGGTTCGGTTGAAGAGGATACTATAGCACTTGAAGTTAAAGGGCCTGAAGGTAATACTGAATTTTTTTATATACCTGGATGTGCAAATATGCCTGATTGGTTAAAAAAGAGAGTCGACAATTCTAATTTAATATTATTTGACGGCACTTTATGGACTGACGATGAAATGATAAAAGAAAACGTCGGTATTAAAACAGGACAACGTATGGGACATATGAGTATGTCAGGCAATGAAGGTTCAATAGAGGCTTTCAAAAACTTAAATATAAAAAGAAAAATATTTATACATATTAATACAACTAATCCTGCTTTATTAGAAAATTCTTCTGAAAGAAAAATAACAAATGATGCTGGATGGGAAATAGCTTATGACACTATGGAAATAGAAATATGATTATGCCTGCACCATTTTATCCTGGCTCTCCTCAAGAACCTAGTAATAAAGAAATTATGAGCAGAGAAGAGTTTATTTCTGCACTGACTCAGCTAGGAAAGGATAGATATCATAGCCTTCATCCATTTCATAAACTTCTTCATTCTGGAAAATTATCTTTTGAACAAGTACAAGCTTGGGCACTAAATAGGTTTTATTATCAATGGAGTATTCCTAGAAAAGACCTAACGATAATGGCAAGAATGAATGATGTAGATATAAGAGTAGAATGGAGATCTAGAGTTATAGATCATGAAGGAGACATAGATGGTCAAGGAGGTATAAAGAGATATTTACAATTATGTGAAAGATTAAACCTGGATATAGACTATGTAAAATCTTGCAAAGGTTTGTTGCCTGCTTCTAAATTTGCAGTAGATGCCTATGTTAATTTTGTCGGCAGTAGATCTTTGTTGGAAGCTATAGCATCTTCTTTAACAGAAATTTATGCGCCAGCAATTCATGCTGAAAGAATTTCAGGATTATCCAAACACTATGAGTGGGCAGATGATTATGCACTAGCTTATTTCAAAAAACGAATAGGACAAGCACGAAAAGATGTAGAGTTTGGAAGAGAATGGGTAATTAACAATTCTATAACTAGAGATGACCAAGAAGCCGTTCTTGGTGCAGTTAGATTTAAAACCGAAGTATTATGGGCTCAATTAGATGCACTATATTATGCATATGTAGATCCTGGCTTTATTCCACCTGGAGCGTTTGTACCTAAAGGTTTTAATGCAAAAAAATGGGCTCAACTATAATGACTCAATTACTTACATTAAATGAAGATCATATTCCTAAATTACCAAGACATGCTAAATTACGATATGATGAGGCAAGAAAAAAATGGATAATAAATGCTCCTGAAAGAGTATTTGAGTTAGATGAGATAGCCTCAGAGATTATGCAGCTTATAAATGGCGAATCTTCTATTCAAGTGATAATTGATGGGCTTTGTAATAAATTTGAAGGAGCACCTAGAGATGTTATTTCTAAAGATACGTTATCGATGCTTCAATCATTAGCAGATAAAGGCTTTGTAGTAATATGAATGAATTAGAAACAAAACAAAAAAATATAAGTGAAGTTACATCTAAAACATCAGTAAAAGAAAAACTACAAATTCCTTATGCTGTACTTTGTGAGCTCACTCATAGGTGCCCTCTATCATGTCCTTACTGTTCAAATCCTGTTGAGCTTGAAATGAAGTCAAGAGAGATTGATACGGATACATGGAAAAGAGCTCTTAGTGAAGCTGTAAAAATTGGTATATTACAGGCACATTTCTCAGGTGGAGAGCCTACAGCTCGTAAAGATTTAGAAGACTTAATACAACACGCTGCTTCTATTGGGTTATATACAAACTTAATAACTTCTGGTGTATTAGTTACGGAAGAAAGACTAGAAAAATTCTATGATGCTGGACTAGATCATGTGCAAGTATCAATTCAAGATACTGACCCTGAAAATTCTGAAAAGATTGCTGGATACAAAGGACACGCTAAGAAGTTACATACTTGTGGTCTCATTAGAAAAGTAGGATTACCTCTTACGGTAAATGCTGTTATGCACAGACAAAACCTTCATAATTTAAAAAATATGATTGATTTGGCTGTAGAACTGGACGCAGAGAGACTTGAAGTCGCACAAGTTCAATATTATGGATGGGCGTTAAAAAACCAAACTGCGTTCTTGCCTACTAAAGAACAATTAGATAATGCAACTGAAATAGTTGAAGAAGCTAGAATTAGACTTAAAGGTATATTAGCTATTGATTATGTAGTTCCTGATTATTATGCAAAAAGACCTAAGTCTTGCATGGGAGGATGGGGAAGACAATTTTTAAATATAACACCTGCAGGAAAAGTTTTACCCTGTCATGCAGCCGAATCACTAAATTTTCTAGAGTTTGATAATATTAAAGATAAACCTCTTTCTTGGATATGGGAGCATTCAGAAGCTTTTAATAGATTTAGAGGCACCTCATGGATGCCAGAACCTTGTCAATCATGTGATAGAAGAGAAATAGATTGGGGAGGATGTAGATGTCAAGCATTTGCATTAACTGGAAATGAAAATGCCACTGATCCTACTTGTGAATTTTCCCCATATAGAAATGTTTTAGATGAACCTTTAGCTAATGTAGGAAAAGAAGAAATACCAGAATTCATTTATAGAAAAATTAACGTAAGAAAACCTATGATTGGTATTGGTCATAATTCTAATAAATCATTAAAGTCCTAAACTATATTTTTTTAATTAGAATTAGGGACTTCAAATATTTGTCCTGGGTAAATTAAATCAGGATTATCTATTTTATTTATATTAGCTTTAAATATTAAGGTATAAAGAATTCCTTCTCCATAAAATCGTCTTGATATCCTCCACAAACTATTTCCCGGTTGCACTAATATTGCATTACCCGATATATCAACTTTAGTTAAATCAGATTGTCTTATAGGTGTTTCTAAACTTGCTATAATTTTTTCATTCTGAATTTCATTAAATCTTAGAATATAATCACCTGGTTTAACAGGTTTATCTAAAATAATATTCCAAAAGCCATCTTCATCTGCATAAGCAGTACCAACTAATTCCTTGCCAATATAAATATCAATTTTAGATCCAGGTTTAGCTTTACCAGATAAATTAAGATTACCTTTATCCGAATAGGATAAAGAATCAAAGGATAAGTTATCAGCTTGATTACTATTAGAAGCTCCTTGTAAAACTTTTTTTATTGTTCCATCTGGTTTGTTTACAGTTACAATTACATCGTTAGCTGAACTACTTCCAGCCACAATATTGTTATTTTCTGGAACTATTATTGAAACAGAGTCTATAGATTTTATACCTTCAGAAACTAAACTTAAATCATAAGCTCCTGGAATTAGTTTTTCGTCAGGCATAAATACAAATTCTCCAAATTGATTAGTAGTAACTTCTCCTAACAATTGGTCACCATTATAAATTTGTACTAATTGGTTTTTACTTGCTCTTCCTGCAATTATTAATTGTCCTTCTTTATCAACATTTACTACATCAAAAGTTGGTTCCAAATTAGTAGCACTAGATATTTCAGTTTCAATATTATTATCCTTATTCACTACTTCATCATTTAAATTTGGGTCTACTTCATAATGAATTTTTTCCTCAAATGGTTCTACTTCAACTTTAGTAGGGTCTAGAGGAACATATTTTATAACTAAAAATAAAAATATAATAGCAGCTATAATTAAACTGCCTCCAATTAAATATTGTTTTGTATTTTCACCAAAGATCATTTTCATTTATTCTATCCCGAGGTATATATATTTTTTATATT
>JAYGEJ010000036.1:0-11136 GCA_046582425.1 Alphaproteobacteria bacterium | reverse complement strand
TAACTCTTTTTTTTGTTATTTGACGAGCAAGTACACTTCCAGCCAAGTCCATTTGGCTTAAAACCCAACCACCAAATATATCTCCAGATGGGTTTGTATCTGCTGGCATAGCCACTGCTTGAATAGAAGGAATTTTATTTTTTAAATTATTTTTCATAATTTAAATTAATTGATACTGAATAAAATGTAAATTTATTATATTTTATTAACAAAATGATTATTTTTTAATCAGAAAATAATTATAAAGATTAATAATTAATCATAAATAATAAATCGTTATTTATATATAAGCTTATGTATAAAAAAAAATGTGGCACAAAACATGCTTATAAAGAAGGTATACTATTTATTAACAATAATAAAGGAGTCCTAATGAAAAATTTAAAAATAATTAGTTTTGCAATAATAATGTATACGTTTTCTATATTGAGCGTATCAGCTAATACAATTAAAATAGGTGTACTTCACTCTCTATCTGGAACGATGGCTATTAGTGAAACTACTCTAAAAGATACCGTTTTAATGATGGTAGAAGAACAAAACAAAAAAGGAGGTTTACTTGGAAAAAAATTAGAAGCTGTTGTAGTAGATCCAGCATCTGATTGGCCTCTATTTGCTGAAAAAACAAGAGAATTAATGGAGGTGCATAATGTTGATGTTATATTTGGTTGTTGGACATCAGTATCTAGAAAATCAGTTCTTCCTGTTATAGAAGAGTTAAACGGATTATTATTTTATCCTGTTCAGTATGAAGGTGAAGAGTCTTCAAAAAATGTCTTTTATACGGGTGCTGCGCCAAACCAGCAAGCCATTCCAGCAGTAAATTATTTTATGGATGAGTTAGGTGTTGAAAGATGGGTTTTAGCAGGTACAGATTATGTTTATCCAAGAACAACTAATAAAATATTAAAGGAATATTTAATTAGCAAAGGAGTATCAGAAGAAGATATAATGGTAAATTATACACCTTTTGGTCATTCAGATTGGCAAACAATTGTTGCAGATATTAAAGCTTTCGGCTCAACAGGAAAAAAAACAGGGGTAATTTCCACTATTAATGGAGATGCAAATGTTCCTTTTTATAAAGAGTTAGGAAATGTAGGTATTGATGCTACAGATATACCAGTTGTTGCTTTTTCTGTAGGTGAAGAGGAATTAGCGGGCTTAGATACTGGACCTTTAGTGGGACATTTAGCTGCCTGGAATTATTTTATGAGTGCAGATTCAGAATATAATGAATCATTTATATCTGCGTGGCATGAATTTACTGGAGACAGTAAAAGGGTAACAAATGATCCTATGGAAGCAACAGTAATAGGCTTTAATATGTGGGCAAAGGCAGTTGAAATTGCTGGTACTACTAGTGTTGATGAAGTAAGACCCTCTATTTACGGATTAACCGTTCCTAATTTAACAGGTGGAACAGCTGTAATGAATACTAATCATCATCTAACAAAACCAGTACTTATTGGCGAGATACTTGATGATGGACAATTTGAGATAGTTTATGAAACGCCAGCTGGAGTAATAGGTGATGCGTGGACTGATTTTCTTCCAGAATCTTCAAATTTAGTTGCTGATTGGACTTCACCTATTTCTTGTGGAAATTACAATATTAAAACTGGTAAGTGCTCAGGTCAGAATTATTAAATTTGTAATTATTGAATTATTCTGAAAATAAAATGAATATTTTTGTGAAGTTGATGATATGTCTATCGGTTGTATTAAGTTTAATTAATATTTCTTATGCAAATAATTTAAATGACATATTATCAGCTTTACAAAAAGCAAAGTTTTCTGAAAAACAAGAGCTATTAACACAAATTGCTAACATAAAAAGCGATAGAGCTTTAACGATTCTAAGATATATAGAGAGTGGTAGTTTATATTACACTAAAAATGAAAAAACCACTGTTTATGCTGAAAAAGTTGATAAAAATTATAAAATTACAGATGTTTTAACCAAAAATAATTTAGGCGAAGTAAAAAAAAATAAAATTAAAAGAATTAGTCTTAATAATAAATTGCGTAAACATGTAAGGATATTAATAGCGCAGGCTTCTTTAGTTTCAAAAGATAAAAAAATTAGAATTAATGCAGCTAAGACTATATTTCAAAGTAAATCACTTGAACTTCTTCCTTTAATTAATATAGCCTTAGAAAATGAGCAAAATAAATCTGTTATTAAGGAATTATATAAAACACAGGCTCGATTATATTTATTGTCAGAAGATAAATTGCTAATTAATAAAAGTTTAGAATTCTTAGTTAAAACTACAGATCCAGGAATTTTATCAGCCATAAATCAATTTGTAGAAAAAAATAAAAATGAAAATTATTTTAAGTTGGAAGTTTCTAAAGCACTTAAATTAATTGATAAAATTAACAATAATACCAAATTTTATAAATTTCTTGAGAATTTATTTTTTGGTTTAAGTTTAGGTTCTGTTTTATTTATTGCCGCTGTAGGTTTAGCAATTACTTTTGGAGTAATGGGCGTTATAAATATGGCCCACGGCGAAATGATAATGATTGGAGCCTACACAACATATGTTACGCAGTTAATTTTTCCTAACCTTATAGAGTATTCCTTATTTATTGCGATACCATTTTCTTTTTTAATGGCCGGCTTAATGGGTGTGTTAATTGAAAGAGTTGTAATAAGACATCTTTATGGAAGGCCTTTAGAGACTTTACTGGCTACATTTGGTATTTCTTTATTTCTACAACAATTAGTTAGAAGTATTTTTTCTCCAATTAATATGCCTGTCAGTACTCCTCAATGGATGAGTGGTATGATTGAAATTCATCCCGCTTTATCTCTATCATTTAGTAGATTATATATTTTAATTTTTAGCATAATGATATTTATTTTTTTATTAGTATTACTAAAAAAATCTCATTTTGGCATAGAAGTAAGAGCGGTAATGCAGAATAGATCTATGGCGAGATCAATGGGAATAAAAACTAATTGGATAGATTCTCTCACTTTTGGTCTAGGTTCAGGTATTGCAGGTATTGCAGGAGTAGCATTATCTCAAATTACTAATGTAGGTCCAAATCTCGGACAAAGTTATATAATTGATTGTTTTATGGTAGTCGTATTTGGAGGAGTCGGTAATTTATGGGGAACTTTATCTGGAGCTTTTATTCTTGGAATTGGTAATAAATTTCTAGAACCATATTCTGGGGCTGTATTAGCAAAGATTATTACATTGATATTCTTAATATTATTTATACAAAAAAGACCTAAAGGTATGTTTGCTCTAAAGGGAAGAGCGGCAGAAATAAATCAATGATTTCTAAATTTATAATTATAAATATCTTACAAGGCGATATAAAAACAAAATCATTTTTGTTTTGTCTTTTTATTATCTCAATTGCAGTTCCATTAATGAATGTATTCGTCTCAGCAGAAAGTATATTTCATTTAACTGACTATCATATTGCTTTATTTGGAAAATATTTAACTTACGGTCTTTTAGCATTATCGTTAGATTTGATATGGGGTTATTGCGGAATATTAAGTTTAGGTCATGGAGCATTTTTTGCATTAGG
This sequence comes from Alphaproteobacteria bacterium, assembly GCA_046582425.1. GTDB lineage: Bacteria > Pseudomonadota > Alphaproteobacteria > TMED109 > TMED109 > TMED109. The sequence continues at coordinate 7,578 of JAYGEJ010000036.1, read as the reverse complement.
TGGATATTGTATCGGAATGCATTTAATGAGAGAAATTGGTCCTCGAGGCGTCTATGGTGACCCTATTTTGCCCGATTTTATGGTTTTTTTAAATTGGAATGAGTTACCTCTAGCTTGGTATGGATTTGATAATTTTACCTATACTTTATTAATGATAGTTATAGTTCCAGGTATATTAGCTTTTATTTTTGGATGGTTTGCTTTTAAATCAAGAGTTACTGGAGTATATTTTTCAATAATAACTCAGGCATTAACTTATGCATTAATGCTAGCATTTTTTCAAAATGATTTTGGATTTGGAGGTAATAATGGACTGACAGATTTTAAAGATATTTTAGGGTTTTCATTACAGAATAGTAATACAAGAATATCATTATTTGTTCTATCAGTTATAGCATTAGCATTGGGTTATTTGCTTTCACTAAAATTAGTAAATTCTCATTCAGGGTTAGTTTTAAAAGGAATAAGAGATCAAGAGGATCGATTAAGATTTTTAGGCTATAGAGTAGAAAATTATAAATTATGTGCATTTGTTGTATCTGCAATATTAGCTGGTATAGCAGGAGCATTATATGTTCCTCAAGTTGGAATAATAAATCCAGGAGAATTTGCTCCATTAAAATCTATTGAGGTAGTAGTATGGGTTGCATTGGGAGGAAGAGGAACACTGATCGGAGCTATTTTGGGTGGAGTAATAGTTAATTTAGCAAAATCTTTTTTTACGGTAAACTTTCCAGAGGTATGGTTGTTCTTTTTAGGAGCATTATTTGTCTTGGTTACATTATATCTTCCAAATGGGCTAATGGGTGTGATCAAGAAAGTATTTGTAATCATAAAAAATAGAAGGAAAAGCCAAATTGGATAATATTATTAAAAATACTAATTCTATTTTGTATATAGATGGTGTAACAGTGAGCTTTGACGGTTTTAAAGCTTTAAATAATTTATCTTTTACAGTTCCTCCTAATAGTTTACAAGCCATCGTCGGCCCAAATGGAGCAGGAAAAACTACTTTCATGGATGTAGTTACTGGAAGAACTAAACCAACCCAGGGCAGAGTTGTTTTCAAGGAAAATATTAACTTATTTAAATATGATGAATCATCTATTGTAGACTTAGGTATAGCTAGGAAATTTCAACGGCCATCTATATTTCCTAATCATACAGTTCTAGAAAATTTAAAATTAGCATCATACAAAAATAAAAATGTATTCAGTACTATTTTTTTTAATAATAAGAATATGGATTCAGACTTAATTACAAGAATTGCACTTCAAGTAAACCTAGATAGTTATCTATACGATGAAGCAAATTCATTATCACATGGACAAAAGCAATGGCTGGAAATTGGAATGCTCCTATCACAAAATTGCAATGTATTAATGCTAGATGAACCGGTTGCCGGAATGACTGATGAAGAAACTGAAAAAACTTCAAAATTATTTAGAAAAATATCAGAAGAGAGATCATTAATTGTGATTGAACATGATATAGATTTTATTCAATCCCTGAAATGTCCAGTTACTGTTCTTCATGAAGGAGCAGTTTTAGCACAAGGAAATATGACGGAACTTAAAAAAAATGAATCTGTAATTGAAGTTTACCTAGGAAGATAAATGTTAGAAGTGAAAAAAATAAATCTGTCGTATGGAGAAAGCCATATTTTATTTGATATGTCTGTAGATGTTAAAATTGGAAAAGTGACTACTATACTTGGAAGAAATGGAGTAGGTAAGACTAGTTTATTGAAGTCTATTATTGGTCTTGAACAAATAGACTCTGGTAGAATAAACTTAAATAAAATGGATATAACTAAATTTTCTTCTCCAGAGAGGGCTAATTCAGGAATTGCATATGTTCCTCAAGGAAGAGAAATTTTTTCTTTATTAACAGTAGAAGAGAATCTACAAACAGGTTTTTCAGTTTTAAAAAGAAATGATAGAAAAATTTCAAAATATATTTATGATTTATTTCCAGTTTTAAGTGATATGAAAAGTAGAAGAGGAGGGGATTTATCAGGTGGCCAACAACAACAACTTGCTATAGCTAGAGCTTTAGTTATGAAGCCTAAATTTTTATTATTAGATGAACCTACTGAAGGTATACAACCATCCATAATAAAACAAATAGGAGAGGTAATAAAATATTTAGCAGCAAATGAAAAAATAGGTATTCTATTGGTTGAACAATATTTTGACTTTGCGAGGAAACTTTCAGATCAATACTATATATTAAATAAGGGAAAAATAGTGTTATCTGGCAAAGGACAAGATATGAATAAAAAGAAAGTGCAAAGTTATCTTACAGTCTAATTATAAAAATATGCAAAGAGTAGATGGAAAATTAAATATTTCATTATATAAAAATGAAATAAAGAATTTACACTATACTGCTCCTCTTAGGGCCTTTTTAAATGACGATGGTAATGATGATATAAATTCTATTGCTATAGTTAATACTTCTGGCGGAGTTGTATCAGGGGATAAGCACAACATAAATGTAGATGTTAAAAATAGTAAGACTATGATATTTTCTCAGTCTGCAGAAAAAATATATAAGAGTGTTAATGATATTAAAGCAAATATTAATAATGAAATTGTAGTAGGAGAAAATAGTTGGCTAGAATGGTTACCACAAGAAACAATTTTATTCGAAAATTCTCAACTGATAAGAAATTTAAAAATACATTTAAATAAAAATTCTGAGTCCTTAGTTGGAGAAATAATAATTCTAGGCAGAATAGCAAAGGGAGAATTATGTAAAAATATTTTTTTAAAAGACTCAATTTCTATTTATAAGAAATCTAAACTTGAGTGGTTAGATATTGTTTTGCTTAATAATAATTTAGATGAAACAAAAAACTCCATTACAAGACTTAGTGGCGCAAACTGCTTCTTTACAATTGTTTTATCTAGCGAAAATATTGAAGAGTATGAATATAAAATAAACAATTTTATAGAGGAAAATATTTTAGATTTAATTATAAGTACTTCAGTAATTCATAATAATTTAGTAATTAGAGCACTGGGTAAAAATCCTTTAGACTTAAGAAATGTTTTTTCTCAGATATGGATTTTTATTAGGTCAGATATTAAAAAATTACCACCTTTTTTGCCAAAATTATGGTGGGTTTAATTTAATGATAAGGAAATAATTAATGAAACTTACACCAAGAGAAAAAGATAAATTGTTAATATCTATGGCAGCAGAAGTAGCTAGAAAGAGATTAAGGAGAGGGGTTAAATTAAACTATCCTGAAGCTATCGCTTTGATTTCTGACTTTATAGTAGAAGGAGCAAGAGATGGAAAAAAAGTTAGTGATTTAATGTCTGAAGGAGCAAATATTTTAGATAAAGACCAAGTTATGTTGGGGGTTGATACGATGATAAAAGATGTTCAAGTTGAGGCTACTTTTCCTGATGGAACAAAACTAGTTACAGTTCATAATCCAATAAAGGTTAAATAATATGATACCTGGTGAATATATAGTATTAGATGAAAAAATTGAATTAAATGCTGATTCAGTTTCGAATAAAATAATAATTGAAAATATTGGAGACAGACCTATCCAAGTCGGTTCTCATTATCATTTCTATGAGGTCAATGAGTATCTAAATTTTGATAGAAAATTAACCTATGGAAGAAGACTAAATATTCCTTCGGGAACGGCTATAAGGTTTGAGCCAGGACAGTCTAGGGAAGTAGAATTAATTCCTTATAAAGGTAAAAAAAATATATTTGGTTTCAATGCTTTAATTAATAATAAGTTAAAAGAGGTTTAAAATGGCAAATTTTATTAATAGAAAGTCTTATGCAGCAATGTATGGTCCAACTGTAGGAGATAAAATTAGATTAGCGGATACAGAATTATTTATAGAGATAGAAAAGGATTTCACTTCATACGGTGAAGAGGTTAAATTTGGCGGAGGTAAGGTTATAAGAGATGGAATGGGTCAAAGTCAAATAAGTAATAAAAATGGAGCTGTTGATACTGTAATTACTAATGCTGTAATTTTAGATTATTGGGGGATTGTTAAAGCTGATATTGGAATTAAAGATGGATACATATATAAAATTGGTAAAGCTGGTAATCCTGATGTTCAATCTAACATTGATATAATTATTGGCCCAGGAACAGAGGTTATTGCTGGGGAAGGAAAAATTATTACAGCAGGAGGAATAGACGCACATATTCATTTTATAAGTCCTCAACAAATTGAAGAATCTTTAAGTTCAGGTATAACTACTATGTTAGGAGGAGGAACAGGTCCTGCAGAAGGAACTAATGCAACTACTTGTACTCCTGGCCCGTGGCATATTTCAAGAATGCTAAAATCGGCAGATGCTTTTCCTGTAAATTTAGGCTTTTTTGGAAAAGGAAATGCTTCAAAACCTGAGGCATTAGTAGAGCAAGTAGAATCTGGCGTTTGTGGGTTAAAACTTCATGAAGATTGGGGGACTACTCCATCTGCAATAGATAATTGTTTAAATATTGCAGATCAGTATGATGTACAAGTAGCTATTCATACCGATACTTTAAATGAATCTGGCTTTGTTGAAAATACTACAAAAGCATTTAAAGATAGATGCATCCACGCTTTTCATACAGAAGGCGCAGGAGGAGGGCATGCACCAGATATTATTAAATTAGTAGGAGAAAAAAATGTTTTACCATCTTCAACTAATCCTACTAGACCCTATACAATAAATACTATAGATGAACATCTTGACATGCTTATGGTTTGTCATCATTTAGACCCTAGTATTCCCGAAGATGTGGCATTTGCAGAAAGTAGAATTAGAGCTGAAACTATAGCTGCAGAAGATATACTTCATGATTTAGGAGCATTTTCTATGATTGCTTCAGATAGTCAAGCTATGGGCAGAGTTGGTGAAGTCATCATCAGAACCTGGCAAACTGCTGCAAAAATGAAAGTTCAAAGAGGAGTATTATCAGAAGATAAAAATGGAAATGATAATTTTAGATGTAAAAGATACATAGCCAAATATACTATAAACCCTGCAATAGCACATGGAATATCGAATAAGGTTGGTTCTTTAGAGAAAAATAAATTGGCAGATATTGTTCTTTGGGACCCAGCATTTTTTGGTGTTAAGCCAGAGAAAATAATTAAAGGTGGAGTTATAAATCATTCTTTAATGGGAGACCCAAATGCTTCAATTCCTACTCCACAGCCGGTTCATTATAGACCTATGTTTGGACAGTTTGGAGGAAGTTTATTTGATAATAGTATCATATTTGTATCAGAAGCATTTAATAAAAGCTCTCTTAGAGACGAACTTGAAATAAATAAATTAACTGAGACAGTGATTGGAACAAGAAATATTTCTAAAGATGATATGTTATTAAATAACTATTGTCCTTCAATTGAAGTAGATCCAGAAACCTATGAAGTTAAAGCTGATGGAAAATTACTTACATGTGAGCCTGCAGAAATATTACCCATGTCACAAAGATATTTTCTATATTAAAGGAGGTATAATATGCTTGTAGACTCATGGAGCAGAAAAGGTGAGTGGCCTTCAAATAGCGCAAAATATAAAATTACTTTAGAAGCTTGTGATAGATTATGTAGAAGAAAAAACCTTATATTAGATAACGGAATTAAGGTGTTATTAACTTTAGATAAGGTAGTAAATTTTAAAAATGGAGATGCTTTAAGATTAGAGAATGGATCATGGGTGGAAATAATTGCGGCAAAACAAAAAGTAATAAATATTTTATCTTATAATAACGAACATCAGTCATTATTAGCATGGCATCTTGGAAATAGACATATAGCAGTACAGATAATAGATGAAAAGAAGATAAGGATTGAATATGATCATGTAATACTAGATATGTTAAAGGGACTTAAAGCAGAATTAGATATTACTAATGATATATTTGAACCAGAATTAGGTGCTTATGGATCACACAATCATTGAGAAGATATGCAAAACAAAAATGAAAATATAAAGTCTAATAATAGTATGTATTATTTGCTTACCTGGTTCTCTCCTAGCTTTCCAATAGGAGCTTATGCCTATTCACATGGACTTGAGTATGCTATTGAGTCTAAAACTATAAATAATATATCTGACCTTGAAAATTGGCTAAGTGACTTTTTAAATTATGGGACTTGTTATAATGATGGAATATTAATTTCGTCAGCTTATGACGCAGTAATTAATAATAATATTAAAGAATTAGAAAAAATTGCATTAATAGCAAAAGCTTTTAAACCTACAAAAGAAATTTCACTAGAGTCTAATCAACAAGGAATCTCTTTTGCGCAAACCTTATCAGCATCATTAAAGTCAAAAAAATTTGATAGTTTGATAAATAGTATTAATAAAAATATTTCTTATGTAACAGTGGTCGCTTGTGCAGGAGCAGTTTGTAGTATTAATAAAATAGATCTACTTAATTCTTATTTTCATGCATTTATTTCAAATTTAGTTTCTGCGGCATTGAGATTAATGTCAATTGGGCAAACTGATTCTCAAATACTAATTTTAAAATTTAAAAAGGAGGTAGAATTGTTAACAAATAAAATATTATTATATACAATTGATGATATGGGATCATCTGTATTTATAGGAGATTGGTCTTCTGCTAAACATGAAAAACAATATTCCAGATTGTTTAGATCATGAGTTTGCCATTAAGAGTAGGAATAGGTGGACCTGTCGGTACAGGAAAAACTGCACTTGCTGTAGAGCTTTGTAAAATATTATATCCTAAATATGATTTAGCTGTAATAACTAATGATATTTATACTAAAGAAGATGCAGAGTTTGTAGTAAGAGCAGGAGTCCTTCCTGTAGATAGAATTAAGGGAGTGGAAACTGGAGGATGTCCTCACACTGCTATTCGAGAAGATGCTTCAATGAATTTGGTGGCTGTTTCTGATATGAAAATACAATTTCCTAATTTAGAAATTATATTGATAGAATCTGGAGGAGATAATTTGGCAGCAACTTTTTCTCCTGAATTGGCAGATATTACAATTTACGTAATTGACGTATCTGCAGGTGAAAAAATTCCTAGAAAAGGAGGGCCAGGTATTACTAGGTCTGATTTATTTGTAATAAATAAAGTTGATTTAGCCCCAATGGTGGGAGCAAATTTAGAGGTTATGGAGAAAGATACTATTAGAATGAGAGGAAAAAAACCTTTTGTATTTAGCAATCTTAAAAAAGGAGATGGGTTAAAAGAAATTTCTAATTTTATAATTAGTAATGCTGGAATATAAAATATTTATAATTGATAGGCAAATATAGTCTAGACAAAGTTCTACGTAGATGTAAAATAATTCTTATCTTTTTGAGGTGCTTATGAGTATAGAAATTGAATGGTTAAACTATGATGTAGTAGTTGTTGGTTCTGGTGGAGCAGGGGCTCAAGCTGCCTCGGCAGCGTCAGAACAGGGAGCACGAGTATTATTGGTTTCCAAAGATCCTTTAGGAGCATCGGATACCAAAATTTCTGAAGGATTAGCAACCGTTAGAGAATCTGGATCTGATGATGATATAGAAGAGGTATTATCAGAAAATGTTAAATTGGCTGGCGGA